>JAQYWA010000143.1 GCA_030145265.1 Desulfuromonas sp.
TTCTTCTCGCCGCTGTCGGTGGATGATTTCGTCAAAAAGTCGAGTATCGTCTCCTTTTCCCGCGAGGGACTGGAGCGGCTCGGTGAAGATATCGTGCATATCGCCGAACTCGAAGGGCTGCAGGCCCACGCCCGTTCGGTGTCGATCCGGTTGAAAAAATAGCCTGTTTTTTGTCGCGGCGAGGCATGCCTCGCCCAGGGCACCCCATGGGGTGCATTTGGAGGTTCGCATGTCCCGCAACGCCACCATCGACCGCCAGACCAAGGAAACCCAGATCCGCCTCAGCCTCAAGCTGGACGGACAGGGGGAGGGGACGATTGCCACCCCGGTTCCCTTTATCGACCATATGCTGACCCTGCTGGCCCGTCATGGCTTCTTCGATCTGAGCGTTGAGGCCCGCGGCGATATCGAAATCGACGCCCACCACACCGTCGAGGATCTCGGCATCTGCCTCGGCGAGGCCTTCAAACAGGCTCTTGGCGACAAGGCGGGGATCCGCCGTTTCGGTCGCGGCACCATGCCGATGCACGAGGCGCTGGCCTCGGTGATCATCGACTTTTCCGGGCGTCCGTTCCTGGTCTTTAATGTCGATATGCCCAAAGCCCAGGTCGGTAATTTCGACACCGAGCTGGTCGAGGAATTTTTCGTCGCTTTTTGCAATCACGCCGGTGCCAACGTTCACGTCAACCTGGCCTACGGCGACAACCTGCATCACATCATCGAGGGGATTTTCAAGGCGTTCGGCCGGGCCCTCGACGAAGCGACCGGTCTGGATCCGCGCATCCAGGGCGTACTCTCCACCAAGGGGAAGCTTGAGTAGTATGATCACCATTATAGATTACGGCATGGGCAATCTGCGCAGCGTGCAGAAGGGCTTTGAAAAGGTCGGCTTCGAGGCGAAAGTCACCGCCGATCCCGGCGATGTGCGCAGTGCCGACAAGCTGGTGCTCCCCGGCGTCGGCGCCTTCAAGGATTGCATGGACAACCTGCGCGAAGGCGGCTTTGTCGAGCCGATCCTGCATCACGTCGAAGCGGGCAAGCCGTTTCTCGGCATCTGCCTGGGGCTGCAGCTGTTGTTCAGCGAAAGCGAGGAATTCGGTCGCCACCAGGGGCTGGGGATCATCCCCGGCAAGGTGGTCCGCTTTCCTGCCGACATGCGCGTGGCCGGCGAAGAACTTAAGGTGCCGCACATGGGCTGGAACCAGATCAGCCTGCTGCAGGATATCCCGCTTTTCCGCGGGGTGGCCGACGGCACCTCGGTCTATTTTGTCCATTCCTACTACGTGGTTCCCGACGATTCCCAGGCCGTCGCCACCACCACCGAGTACGGGATGACCTTCTGTTCGGCCATCTGCCGCGACAACGTCATGGCAACCCAGTTCCACCCGGAAAAGAGCCAGCAGGTCGGGCTGCAGATTTTGAAGAATTTCGGGGAAATGAAATAAACCGGCCTCTCGCCCGTTCGCTTTGCTCACTCGAGCACGCAGAGAGCGCAGAGGGAGATCAAAAACAATTGCTTCAGTTTTTCTCTGTGTGCTCTGCGGTCTCTAGCGACTGCAAGGAGCGGGCGAGAGATGCTTTTTAAGGTTCAAAGGATATTTCGCATGATCGTCATACCCGCCATTGATCTCAAAGAAGGCCGCTGCGTCCGACTGGAGCAGGGGCTGATGGAAAAAGATACCGTCTACAGCGATAGTCCTGCCGCCCAGGCTCGTATCTGGCAGGAACAGGGCGGCGAGCTGTTGCATATCGTCGACCTTGACGGCGCCTTTGCCGGTGTGCCTCGCAACAAAGAGGCGATCAGCGCCATCGTCAAGGCCATCGACATTCCCACCGAACTCGGTGGCGGGGTGCGCGACCTGGCCACCATCGAGGCTTACCTCGAACTGGGGGTCGGCCGGGTCATCCTGGGGACGGTAGCCAAGGAAAAGCCCGAGCTGGTCAAGGAGGCCTGCCGCCTC
Organism: Desulfuromonas sp.; assembly: GCA_030145265.1. Taxonomy (GTDB): domain Bacteria; phylum Desulfobacterota; class Desulfuromonadia; order Desulfuromonadales; family Trichloromonadaceae; genus Trichloromonas. The sequence goes on from JAQYWA010000143.1 coordinate 1,962, forward strand.
TTCCCCGGTAAAATCGTGGTCGGCATCGATGCCAACAACGGTTTCGTCGCGGTGCGCGGCTGGGCCGACGTCACCGAGAAAAAGGCCACCGAGATGGCCCGGGAGATGGAAGGCTTCGGCGTCGAGGCGATCATCTACACCGACATCGCCCGTGACGGCATGATGCAGGGGCCGAACTTAGACGCGACCCGCGCCCTGGCCGAGTCGATCTCTATCCCCGTCATCGCCTCCGGCGGTGTTTCCAGTCTGCAGGATATCGAGAACCTGATGGCCATCGAAAGTTCCGGGGTGGTCGGGGTGATCACCGGCAAGGCAATCTATACCGGGGCCCTCGACCTGCGGGCGGCGGTGGAATTAACCAGAAAATCCCGGTAGGGGCGAACCTCGTGTTCGCTCTTGCGGATTAAATAATCGACCTGCTCTTGAAATACGGGGCGGGCGTTACTACCTTTATGGACACATCATGCTGAGCAAACGAATCATACCCTGCCTTGATGTCAAGGACGGCCGCGTGGTCAAGGGGGTTCAGTTTCTTGAGCTGCGCGATGCCGGCGACCCGGTGGAAGCGGCCGAGGCTTACTGTGCCCAGGGGGCCGATGAGCTGACCTTTCTCGACATTACCGCGTCGAGCGACAAGCGCGGCATTATCCTCGATGTGGTGGCGCGCACTGCCGAGCGGGTTTTCATGCCGTTGACCGTCGGCGGCGGGGTGCGGGAGATTACCGATATCCGCAACCTGCTCAATGCCGGGGCCGACAAGGTGTCGATCAACACCGCCGCCGTGCACCGCCCCGAGTTCGTCCGCGAAGCCGCTGAGCGTTTCGGTTCCCAATGCATCGTCGTTGCTATCGACGCCCGCCGGGTGCCCGGTTCCGATCCGCAGGCCTGGGAGGTCTATACCCACGGCGGCCGCAACGCCACCGGCATCGATGCCGTCGAGTGGGCGGCGCGTATGGAAGGGTACGGCGCCGGCGAAATCCTGCTGACGTCGATGGACAAGGACGGCACCAAGGACGGTTACGATATCGCCCTCACCCGGGCTATCGCGGATAAAGTCAAGATTCCGGTGATCGCCTCGGGCGGGGTCGGCAACCTCGAGCACATCCGCGAAGGGTTCGTCGAAGGCGGAGCCAGCGCCGCCCTGGCGGCGAGTATTTTCCATTTTCGCGAATACACTATCGGCGAGTGCAAGGAATACCTGCGGAACCACGGCGTGCCGGTACGGTTGTAATGAAAAAAATTTCTCTCGCCCGTTCGCTCCGCTTACTCGAGTACGCAGAGAGCGCAGAGAAAGATCAAAAACAAATGAATTCAGGTTCCCTCTGTGTGCTCTGCGGGCTCTAGCGACTGCAAGGAGCGGGCGCGAGGCCGATTTTAAGGATTATAAGCATGTCTCTGTCTAGCCAGCTCAAATTCGACGCCCACGGTCTGATCCCGGCCATCACCCGTGATGCCGAAACCGGCGAGGTGCTGATGATGGCCTATATGAACGTCGAGGCGGTGGATTTGACCGTTAAAACCGGCAAGGTCCATTACTATTCCCGTTCTCGGCGCAAGCTGTGGATGAAAGGGGAGAGCTCGGGGCACGTGCAGACGGTGAAGGAGATTCGCTTCGACTGCGACGCCGACTGTCTGCTGATCGCCATTGAGCAGGAGGGCGCGGCCTGCCACACCGGGCACAAGTCGTGCTTCTACCGGGTCTGGAACGAGGACGGCGCCCAGGTCGACGGTGACAAGGCCGTTGATGCGGCAGCGATCTACGGGCAGCAGGATATCCTTGACGCGGTTTACCACGTCATTCAGGAACGGCGCCAGAATCCGAACGAGAAATCGTACGTCGCTTCGCTCTTCAACAAGGGGCTCGATAAGATTCTCGGCAAGATCGGTGAAGAGGCGACCGAGACCGCAGTGGCCGGCAAGGGGGGTAACCCCGACGAAGTGGTCTACGAGGCCGCCGATCTCTTTTTTCATACACTGATCCTGCTCGGCTACTACGACCTGCCGCCCGAGCGCATCTATGCCGAACTGCGGCGACGTTTCGGCATGAGCGGCATCGAGGAAAAAGAAAGCCGGACAAAGTAGTTCTGGAAATGTAGAAACATAAAAGGCAGCTCTCGCCCGTTCGCTCCGCTCACTAGAGTACGCAGAGAGCGCAGAGGGATCAAAAAAACAAAACATTTGGCTTTTCTCTGTGTCCTCTGCGTGCTCTAGCTACTGCAAGGAGCGGGCGAGAGGCTGATTTTAAATATCTATTTTCGCAAGCGAAAAGGAACCGATACAATGAGCCTGCAGGAAAAGCTGACCACCTCTATGAAAGAGGCCATGAAGGCCAAGGACACGCTCCGCCTCAGCACCATCCGCCTAGTCAAGACCGCGGTCAAAAACAAGGAAATCGAGGTCGGCAACGCCCTTGACGACCAGGCAGTGATCGCCGTGATTTCCACCCTGGTCAAGCAGCGCCGCGAGTCGGCCCAGGTCTACCGCGACAGCGACCGTATCGATCTGGCGGAAAAAGAAGAGCAGGAACTGCTGATCCTTCAGGACTTTCTGCCGGCCCAGCTCGGTGAAGACGAAATCAAGGCGCTGATCGAGGCCGCCGTGCTTGAGACCGCCGCCGCTTCGATGCGGGACATGGGCAAGGTGATGAAAATTGTTTCCGGCAAAACCGTTGGCCGTGCCGATGGCCGTTTGGTTAGCGAACTGGTCAAAGCTCGCCTGGCCTGACGGGGAGACGGAATGAACGGCGTTGATATCGCTATCCTGGGCATCCTCGGGGCCTTTTTGCTCAAGGGACTGCTGCGCGGCCTGCTCAAGGAAGCCTGCTCATTGCTGGGGCTGCTGCTGGGGGCGTTTCTGGCCTTTCGCTTCCATGCGCCGCTGGCCGAGGGGCTTTCCGAGGCCTTCGCCTTTCCCCTGCAGATTTGCGTTATCGTCTCGTTTCTGACGCTCTTCCTGGCGACCGTGCTGACCTTTGCGGTGCTCGGCTTCCTTCTCTCGCGGGTGGTGAAACTGCTCTTTCTCGGCGGGTTCAACCGGGTGTCCGGGGGGCTGTTCGGGTTGGTTCAGGGGGGGGTGCTGCTGGCCATGGTGCTGTTCGGCCTGTCCATGGTCCAACTCCCGGCGACTTTTGATCGGGCGCTCAAGGGGTCGGAGCTGGCACCGCCTTTCATTCAATTGGGCGGGGCAATTTTCAAGGGCAGCGTCGAAGTGCTGGACGACCCTAAGGTTCGCACATGAGTGGTTCTGGCATAGAGAATTGATGGTTTGATGATCGAAGCGACCCTGCGGGTTCTCGAATACGACAAGGTCACCACCCTGCTGGCCGGGTTTACCGCCAGTACCCCGGGGCGGGAGCTGGCACTGGCTTTGGCTCCTCTCGCCAGCCGGGAGGCGGTGGCCGAGGCGCTGGCCGAGGTTTCCGAGATGGTCTCTCTGCTCGCGCAGCAGGGGCGTCCCCCGGTCGGGGGCTGTCGCGACCTGCGGGATGCGCTTCACCGGCTGCGGGCCGAGGGCACCTTTCTGCTCCCGGAGGTGCTGCACGACGTGCTGTCCAGCATCGAGGCGGCTCGCGATTGTCGTAACTATTTTGCCGGCCGTGAGCAGGCGCCCCTATTGGCAGTACGCTCCGCCGAATTGGAGCCGTTGCGCGAGCTGCAGCGGGATATCCGCCGGAGCATCGGTGCCCGGGGCGAACTGCTCGACAGTGCGTCTTTTGAGCTGGGCGACCTGCGTCAGCAGGGTCGCCAGATGCGCAGCCGGATCAAGCGCTCCCTCGACGCTCTGCTGTCTTCCGAGAAGTTGGCGAGTGCGTTTCAGGAGCGCCTGATCACCGAACGCAACGGTCGCTACGTGGTACCGGT
>JAQYWA010000144.1 GCA_030145265.1 Desulfuromonas sp.
CTATTGCGACTGTTCGTCCTGCTGTTCGTGGTCGCGGGATTTTCCCGATTTCTGGAACCGGCATTTCAATGCGGGGCCGAACAAGGGGGACGTCTATACCGGGCGCACCGCCAGCGGCACCAAGCCGCGGGAACCGTACGACGGGCTGATCTCCTTTAATACCCTGACCCACCCCTGGACCCTTCCTCACCGCCTGATCCTCCCCTGGTTCTGGTTTTCCCACGATGGAACCATTGCCGCCGACTGGCAATATCTTAAACCGGGAACCCGCCTGCATATTCCCGGCTACGGATGGGGTAAGGTGGAGGACAAAGGTTCGGCCATCAAGGGCGACGGCCGACTCGACCTTTTTATCGGCTCCCATCGGCGGGCACTTCAGTGGGGCCGGCGAACGGTGGTCGGTACAGTAGAATAGGCGAGGGGCCCAGCCGGTTCAGCGCCAGCATCTCCCCCTGCGCCCCCAATTCCTGCCGCTTATCTCAGCAGCTGCGTTCTGCGCCGTCTCTCAGCATAATCGAATTCGTGGCTCATCCGCCAGTAGTGGACCAGCCTGCGCCGAGTCGCCAGCAGGCGGCTGAGGACCAGCGCGCCTGCTGCCAGGAAAAATAGGATGGCGCCGCTTCCGGAATACTTGAAGCGCAGGTTGTGGCGGGCGAGGTCGTCGCCGAAGCGCATCAGGGCGGCGAAGAGAAGTGCGTAAAGGGTGAGCCTGAACATGAAGCCCGCAAGGTTTTCGGGTTTGACCACCCCGGTGGGCACCTTGCCCGCCAGGCGCATCCAGCGCCCGATGAGCAGACCGTGCAGGCAGAACCCTATGCCCAGGAGGCTATCGAGGATGCGGGTGGTCAGATATCCGAAAAAAAGCCCCCATACGAGGGCTGTGGCGACTGGGGCGAGACTCATGTGCCGCTCCTACGAGTCCTCGGTCGTTGAAGAAAGCTCTGCCGCCAGCGCTTCGACGGTGTTGATCTCTTCTTCGTTGAACTCTTCAACCCAGAGCAGTGTTGCCAGGTAGAGTTTGATAAATGGCGAGTCTTTGTGGCTGTTCACCACTTGCGCATAGATCCTCAGCTTCGCCTCCGCATCCTTATCGCCGACTTTCTCCAGCATTTCGAGGCATTGGTCATTGATTGCCGGAGCCAGTTCGGTAAAGTAGGAGACCAGCAGGTCCATGGCCAGTTGACCTTCTTCGGCCTGGAACAGGACCGCATCGAGGCGTGAGGCGGAACCCGCTTTGCGGTTGACTAGGGAATCGTGCCGAAAATTTTTCAGCCCGGCCGCTTCGGTCCAACGCATAAAAATGGCCGGCTGCTTCTTGGCGCATGCCCGACAAACAGCGGCTTTTTTGGTTTCCTGAAGCTCTTCCCAGGCTTTACTGACGGATAACGGAACCATCGCTTTGTACCTTTCCTTTGCGCCCTCGCGGCTTTAGTGAGCGAAGGCGGACGGGAGTGAGATTGGAGCTGATGTCAATAAGGCATGTTGCCCCAGATTGGGTAACTTCTGCCGGCCAACTGGCATCAACTCGAGTAAAGAGGACTACCTCAACAACATCCTCTATGATATTTGCGCACTATGACATTATCGAACCGGGAGGACAAGGGGAGATGGTGGGAAAGAGTAAAGGAGGCGGGCAAGTAACGCCGTTAGTTGGGTTCGTCCCCTTCAGGTTTCAGATCCCCCTGAAGCGAGGGGGATTTTTGATGCGAGTCCCCTTTGACCATGCTGATGGTGTGGGAACGGGAAGCCTTGGCCTGGTAGATTTTCTCGGCCACGAATGAGGCGCAAAGGCTGATAATAATCAGCATGATGAGCGAAGGCATCAAGTCCCGAAACAGAAAAGAAAGGCTACGCTGCAGAAAGGACGCCTCGGCTTTAGGTTCTTTCAACTCGTTACACTTAGGCATGCACCACATGCGAAGGGTTCTCATGGGGCCCCCCTTTCACTCGATTCAAGTGCAGCCAATCTCTTGTCATCTTGTCAGAATGCTCTGTAAGACGAACATCCAAGATTGAGACCAGAGCTGTCGTGGCATAATGGAGGGGATTTCCCCTTCGTCTTCTGCACTTGAGACATCATGTGATAAGTATAAAGCAAGAAGCCTGCCACGCAACATGTGTTCGTAAGTGTTTGAAATCAGGAGGCGGCGATGGGCAGACAATTGTCTACGGATTATGATTGTCGATTCTCTTTACAAAGAAGTGTCGAAAAAGACACTGCCGCAACAGCAAGGGGGGGCCTGCTCCTGCCAACTCCGGCCAAAAATCCCGAGACAAAACACCGCTCATGTTGTAAAACGGTTCCTGTTTACCGTTTTCACCTCCCCTCCTTTCTGGAATGTTATACGCCCATGCCTGAAACTATCATCCTCAATTATCAACTTACCAAAGACCTCTGGCGCCTTTTTTTTGAAGCCCACTACAGCTGCGACCGCTCGTTGAAGCTTCGCTACCTGTGGGGCGTGACCTGCATCATTATCGGATCTTTCGGTTTTGGCGGTTTCTACGAATCGAGAGTGGTCGCCGCGCTGCTGCTGGCAACCGGCTTCTTCGGCGTTTTGTCGAAGCAGATCCTGGTCATCAAGGCGCTTCGCAAGGCCTGCCTGCATCCATTTTTTGGCAAGGAATTGACGGTGTCGGTTTCGCCGGCTGAGATCTCGGTGCGAAGCGGCAACGCGGGCTATAGCCAGCCCTGGAACAATTTTGTCGGCTACCGCAGGCTCGAACCCGGCTTCCTTTTGTACCATGACCAGAACGCCTTCTTCTTTATCCCCGCGTCGGCCATGACGGCAGGGTACGCTAAGCGCGTGGTGCAGATTCTCGAAGCGGCCGAGGTGCCGAAGTTATGATCTGCTGTTGTTCGACCCAGGATGACGTTTCCCCAGGGAGCCCATTCATCAACAGCCTCCGAGTCGGTTGTCCGGCGACGTGATCAGCCGCCGCTTGTCGACCGGACGCAGCCTCTTGATTTCTGCTTCGCGGCGGCTGGCGCTGCTGCGGTCATGGCCTCCTTCCAGGTAGACCAGGCGGCGCGGTGAATGACCGCGAAAGTACTTGGCCCCCGTCCCGGCGACATGTTGGGCAAAGCGCCGCTCGATATCGGTGGTAATGCCGGTATAGAGAGAATCGTCCGAGCATAGGATGATGTAGACTTGCCAGTTCATGTCCGCGTCCCGTTTGCTGTTGATCGCATGTGTTTGCCCCGTGAATACGCCGTGCATGGTAGCACGCAGAAAGATGCGGTGGCCACCACAGAGCAAACAGGGCATAATAGGGCGATGTCGCATCTTTCCTTCACGACCTTCAGTAAATCGAACCGGCGCATGATCCTTCTGCTGATCGCCAGCCACCTGCTGTGGAGCTGCGCAGTCTTCGGACTCTGGTCAGCCGGACGTCTGATCGAAGCGCCACTTCCCTGGTGGGCCGGCGGTTTCATCGCTCTGCAACTTTACGCCGCCGCCCAACTGTTGCTGCCCGCCCTGCTGCTGCACCCCGAAGAACGCACCCGCGGATTTTATCTCTTATGGGGGACGACCCTGGCGCTGAGTATCTGGCTGATCAACCAGCTGACCACAGTCGGTGGCTGGCAGCCGCTGCTGGATGTGATCAAGTCGGGTCTGCTGCTGTTGGTAGCGACCGTCACCGGGGCTGCGCTGGCCAGATATGTGCATCGGCTGTGGGAGATTGTACCGATCTGCTTTGTGATGACGCTGGCCGACTTTGCCAGCTGGCTTTACGGTCCGACTGCCGGGTTCACACGACAGATCCAACAATATTATCTGGCACCCGAGGGCCCCCCGCCGCTCATCGACATGGTTCTGATCAAATTGGCATTCCCCGGTTCTGCCGGGTTGGCGCCGGTCTTCGGGATCTCCGACTGGATTATGGTGGTCTTCTTCGCGATCGTCGCCCGTCGCCACGGGGTCAACGACAACCTGGTCGGGGCGTCCGGCGAGACCCTGGCGCGGCAGGGGAGAATCGGTCGCTACCTGCCGGTTTCGGTGGTCGCACTCTTTGTCGCAACCGTGCTGGCGCAGGCAACCGGACTCTTTATCCCTGCGTTGCCGCTGATTGCCCTGATCATGCTCCTCTGGTACGCCGCTCGCTACCTGTTGCTGCGACGACGCGCCTGAGGGACCTCTATGGATTCCCTTTTTTCTTCAACAACAAGGATTGTCTCTCGCTTATGAGTGAACAGCAAACCAATGACCCACTGCACGGCGTGACCCTGGAGCAGATCGTCAACAGCCTGGTTGAGTATTATGGCTGGGACGAGTTGGGACAATGCATCGACATCAACTGTTTCAACAGCAATCCCTCAGTGAAGTCCAGCCTCAAATTTCTTCGAAGGACGCCTTGGGCCAGGAAGAAAGTCGAGGGCTTGTACCTCGACATGAAAATGATCGAGCGGGAGCGGGGATCGAAGTCCTGAATCCGTCGAGCTTTTTTTTGCATGAACTGATACTCCTAGCCGATGGCAGCGTGAATGCCCAGTCGCATATTGGGTATGGGGCGTACCTTGCCGTGGCTGACTCTGGTCTCGGGTTGGACGAGTTGAAGACGCAAGTGAAAGTGCGGCGTTTTGAACAGACGTCTTCAACTAAGCTGGAGTTGCAGACCTTGTTATGGGCGCTGGGCGATATTCAGGCGTCGGGGCGCAAAGTGATTATTTACACGGATTCTCAAAACATTGTCGGGTTGCCGAGAAGACGTGATGGGCTGGAAAAGAAGGATTACCGTTCAACCAAAAAAGTGAGTATCCACAACTACGAGCTGTATCAGGAGTTTTACCGACTGACCGATCAGCTCGATTGCGAATTGGTTAAAGTGCGGGGACATCAGCTGTCAGCGCAAAAAGGTGACATCGACCGGCTTTTTACCCTGGTGGATAGAGCGTCAAGAAAGGCGTTAAGAGAAGATGCGCATCTGACGGTAGATTCCAACGACTGAATTCTCCCACCATCCCATGTAGTTTTTTCCTATTTTCTCCCACAGAAAATGTTTATTTATTGTTAGGATTTTGTTATGTTTTCTGTCCGCCGTATCCATCTTATTTTTCTAGGGAGGACGAAATGAAAAAACTGATTACCTTGATTGCAGTCTCGCTGGCCCTGGGGGGCCTGATCCTGAGCCCGGCCTTCGCCTCCAGTGAGGCCCAAAAACCCAGCCCAGACCAAGCGATCGCCATGCTCAAGGCGGGGAACCAGCGGTTCGTCGCCGGGGAATCGAGCTTTCCCCATATGGACGTCAAGCGCCTGATCCAGGCAGGGACTGAAAACCAGGGCGACCACGCCTACGCCACGGTTATTACCTGCTCCGATTCCCGTGTGCCCGTCGAACTGATCTTTGACGCCGGCGTGATGGATATCTTCGTCATCCGTGTGGCCGGCAACGTCTGCGACACGGACGAGGTTGGTTCTATTGAGTACGGTCTGGCTCACGTCAATACTCCGGTTCTGGTGGTCCTCGGCCACACCCAGTGTGGTGCTGTCACCGCCGTGACCCATGCCATCCACGGCACCGGCCACGCCCTCGAGCGCAACATTCCGCCGTTGGTCGACAACATCCAGCCGGCGGTCAATCGCGCCATGGCCGCCCATCCCGAACTGCTCGGCGACGCGGTCATCCCCGCCGCCATCGAGGAGAACGTCTGGCAGGGGATTGAAGATCTGTTCATGGCCAGCCCCGCCAGCCGCAACATCGTCAAGAGCGGCAAAGCCAAGGTCGTCGGCGCCATCTACGACGTCTCCACCGGCAAGATCAGCTGGCTGCCGGAAGCCAAGGTCGGAAAAAT
>JAQYWA010000618.1 GCA_030145265.1 Desulfuromonas sp.
GGTCCTTGAATGTTGCTACTTGCCATTGAATCATCCTGCGATGAAACTGCCGCCGCCGTCGTTCGGGACGGCAGACAGGTGCTTTCCAATATCATCGCATCCCAGGTCGACGTCCATGCCCGCTACGGCGGAGTGGTGCCGGAACTGGCGTCGCGCAAACATCTCGAAGCGATTTCGGTGGTGGTCGATGAAGCCCTTGAGAAAGCCGGGGTCGAACTCGATGATATCGAAGGCCTGGCGGTGACCCGAGGGCCGGGCCTGGTCGGAGCGCTGCTGGTCGGACTGTCGCTGGCCAAGGCGGTCGCCTTCGCCCGTGATTTGCCCCTGGTCGGTGTACACCATATCGAAGGACATATCCTGGCGGCGCTGCTGGAACGCGAGGTGGCGTTTCCCTTTCTCGCCCTGGCGGTTTCCGGCGGTCACACCCATCTGTACCGGGTCGATGGAATCGGCCGCTACCAGACCCTGGGGCGGACAGTCGATGATGCCGCCGGCGAGGCGTTCGACAAGGTCGCCAAGCTGCTTGGCCTGGGCTATCCGGGCGGCGTTCAAATCGACCGCCTGGCCGCCCTCGGCAATCCGAAGGCTATCGATTTTCCCCGCCCCATGTTGCACAAAAAAAACTTCAATTTCAGTTTCAGCGGGATCAAAACGTCAGTGCTCAATCATGTCAAACGTCAGGATGGCCCGATTGAAGGCGAAGCCCTGCAGGATCTGGCCGCCAGTTTTCAGGCGGCGGTTGTCGAGGTGCTTTGCAAAAAGACCCTGCGGGCCGCTGAAGAGGAAGGTTTGAAACGGATTGTCGTGGCCGGCGGAGTGGCCTGCAACAGCGGCTTGCGCAGGGACATGACGGCGCTCTGCCAGGAGCGGGGGAAAGACGTCTTCTTTCCCCCGCCGATCCTTTGTTCCGACAATGCCGCGATGCTGGCGGTGGCCGGGGAGCATTACCTTGCTGCCGGACGCTGCGATCCCCTTGATCTCAACGCGTTGGCGAGCTGGCCCCTTGATCGGGCTGGTACCCTTCTGTAGTAGGCGGCAGTATGTGGCGACGTTTTGGCCTGGTTCGGCAGGTAAAACTCAATCTTCTGAAGTTCATTCGGCTTCGGGGGACACCCGATGAAATTGCCAAGGGGATGGCCCTGGGAATTTTTATCGGCATGACGCCGACTTTCGGG
>JAQYWA010000619.1 GCA_030145265.1 Desulfuromonas sp.
TCCACATCGAGGATCAGGTGGCCCAGAAACGCTGCGGCCATCGCCCCAACAAGGCCATTGTCTCCAGGCAACAGATGGTCGATCGGATCAAGGCGGCGGTGGATGCCCGGACCGACCCGGAGTTCGTCATCATGGCCCGCACCGATGCTTTGGCGACCGAGGGGCTGGACGCCGCCATCGAGCGCGCCTGCCTGTGCGTCGAGGCCGGTGCCGACAGCATCTTCGCCGAAGCCATGACCGACCTGCAGATGTACCGAAGGTTCGCCGATGCCGTCGGGGTGTCGCTGCTGGCCAACATGACCGAATTCGGGCAGACCCCGCTCTACACCCGGGAGCAGTTAGGGGCGTACGGTGTCGACATGGTGCTCTATCCGCTGAGCGCTTTTCGCGCCATGAGCAAGGCCGCCTTGAACGTTTACCAGACCATTGCCAACGCGGGAACCCAGCAGCCGGTGGTGGATACCATGCAGCCGCGCGAGGAACTGTACGAGTTACTGCATTATTACGATTACGAACAGAAGCTCGACCAGTCCTTGACCCATAACGCCAGCGTCGACTCGGCAGATCAAAGCGGGGGAAAATGAGCGCAACTGTTGAAACCAATGTTCGTCCTGACCCGGATCAGGAACTGGTCGCCATTGCCGACTATGTTTTGAATTACCAGATTACCAGCCGGGAAGCCCGGCAAACGGCACGCTACTGCCTGATGGATGCCCTGGGCTGCGGCATGCTGGCGCTGCGCTTTCCCGCCTGCGCCAAGCGTCTCGGGCCGATTGTACCGGGAACCCGGGTTCCTTACGGGGTCCGAGTGCCGGGCACCGACTTCGAGCTCGACCCGGTCAAGGCCGCCTTCGACATCGGCTGCATAAACCGCTGGCTCGATTTTAACGACACCTGGCTGGCGGCCGAATGGGGGCATCCGTCGGACAACCTCGGAGGCATTCTGGCCGTCGCCGACTATCTCAGCCAAAAAAACCTGGCCGAGGGAAACGCGCCGCTGACCATGGGCGAGGTCTTGACCGGCATGGTCATGGCCCATGAAATACAGGGCTGCCTGGCTCTGGAAAACAGCTTCAACCGCGTCGGCCTCGACCATGTGTTGCTGGTCAAGGTGGCAACGACCGCGGTCGTCACCAAAATGCTCGGCGGCAGCAGGGAGCAGATCATCGA
>JAQYWA010000620.1 GCA_030145265.1 Desulfuromonas sp.
ACCGATCCCGGCAACTTCGCAGCGCCGGATTCCGTCTCACCATTGCCCTCCGGCAACCTGATGATGCTGCACATGGACGAGGGCGGCTGGACCGGTGCGGCCAACGAGCTCATCGACGCTTCCGGCAATGGCCAGCACGGCACCGCAGTAAACGGTACCAAGTCCATCGCCGGTGGTCAATACATCCGTGGCGGCTGGTTCGACGGCAGCAACGACTACATCACCACGCCCCTGAATATCGACCAGGGCGGCAGTGCTGCGGTCACCTTCGAGGCCTGGGTCTATCCCAACCTTAACAGCAATGCGTACAAGTACGTCATCAGTACCGACAATGGCGGCAGCGACTGGGGGTTGTCCATGTACGGCACCACCTGGCGCGTCAGTACCGGCAGCAATATCCTCAACACCGGCCAAACGGTGACCTTCAACGCCTGGCAGCACATGATGATCAGCTTTGAGCCCGGCGTCGGGGTCAAGCTCTACCGCAACGGCGCGCTGATCTGGTCCAACGCTACTATCGGCTACGACGCCAGCGACGCTAATGTGACCATCGGCCGGCAGGGCAACTACAATCAGTACCGCTTCTCCGGCCGCATCGACGAGGTAGCGGTCTACGATCGGGCTCTGTCTGCGACCGAAATCACCAACCGCTATAATCGCAAATACGTTCAAACCCCGGCGGGATTACCGCACAGCTCACCGTACCGTTTCAAGGTCTGGGCGGCGAAGACTTCCGGCTGTGCCTGGGAAGGCAATCCCGTCACAGTGGATACCGCCACCGTGGCCCCGCCGGTCCCGGGCAGCTTGAGCGTCACCGCCAGCCAGACCACCCAGATCGACCTGAGCTGGAGCGATAATGCCACTTCGGAAACCGGCTACCGGATTGAACGTTGTCCCGGCAGCGGCACCGACTGCGACGAGGATGACGAGTTCACTTTCCTCGTCGATCGGCCGGCCGACAGCACCTCGTACAACGACAGCACCGTCTGCAATGGCAGTACCCAGACCTACCGGGTACGAACAGAAAAGGATAACGGGCCGATCTGGCAGAGCGCCTGGGTCAGCGACAATGCCACCACCCAGGCTGCCAATGCCCCGAGCAGCTTCACGGCCAGCGGCATCTCCGAGTCGGAAATCGCTCTGAGTTGGGACGACAACTCCTTCGACGAG
>JAQYWA010000621.1 GCA_030145265.1 Desulfuromonas sp.
TCATCTTCTAAGCCTTGTCCAGCGAAGTAAGCATCATCATTATCTGAATCTACTTTGTTTCCGAACTCGTCTTCTACGTTTGAAACAGTAACTTTGTATACTTCTGACTCTTTTTGAGATGAAGTAGTAAGTTCAACTGTCATTTCATCTTCATCGTACTCAGCTTCAAGTACAACTAGGTCTTTGTTGATTGAGTAGTTAGCTACGTCTTCTGCAGTAGCTTCGTCTAACTCTGAATCAAATAGTATAGTTATAGTATCATTAGAAACTGCAGTAGCAGCATCTACTTTTGGTTCAGTTGTATCAGCTGGTTGTCCAACGAATGACTTTTCTTCAGTGTCAATTACGTTTCCAAATTTATCAGCTACGTTAGCAACTTCAACTTCGTAAGTGTTTCCTAAAGTTTGAACGCTTGTATTAAGTTTAACTTTAGTGTAAACTTCTCCGTCTTTTACTAATTCAGCACTTTCTACAACAACAACTTTGTCAGCGTCAGTCTTGTTAGTGATTGTGTAGTTAGCAACGTCTTCAGCAGTAGCAGCAGTTAAATCACTATCTTCATCAAAGTAGATAACGATTCTTTCAGCATTTTCAGCTTGAACAGTTTCGATTGTTGGCTCATCAGTATCAGCTTTAAGTCCACCGAACTTGTACATGTGAACATCGTCTTCTGTCTCAACAGCGTTTCCTGCTAAGTCAGTAACGTTTGGTCCAACAGTTAACTCATAAAGAGTTCCAGCAGTTTGAGCTGAAGTTGTAAGAATAACTTTTGTTAATATCTCATCATCATCATCGTCTAAAGCAAATTCAGCGTTAAGTACTTCTAAGTCTTTAGTCATTTCATAGTTAGAAGCAACAAGAGCGTTTCTTCTATCCATATCTTTTGTGAAAGCAACTTCAAAAGTGATGTTGTCTTTAACATTAGAGTTGTTCTCGTCTAACTCTGGAAGAGATTTATCTTGAGCAACACCTGTAAAGTCTGCAGTGTCAGTTCCAGCAGTTACTGTGTATAATTTTCCTGGTGTTTGAGCTTCAGTTCCTAACCAGATTGTAGTATCGTCTACTTTATCAGCAGAAACAACTTCTAAAACGTTTCCGTCTTTGTCTTCGATAGCGAAGTCAGAAGCAGTAACAGCATCAACATCTTCGTTTAAAGTAACTTCAACTA
>JAQYWA010000145.1 GCA_030145265.1 Desulfuromonas sp.
GACGAACTGGTTGAGGTCACGCCCAAATCGATCCGCCTGCGCAAGAGATATCTTGACGCCAACGACCGCAAAAAGCACGAGAAGCTGCGCAAGTAACAGCGCATCGACTCTCCCTGTGCAACAAAAAAAGCCCCGTAATCCGGGGCTTTTTTTATTTCAGACCAGATGCTTTCGAAAAAGAACCTGATCAAAGCAGTTTTTGCTGCGCCAGCGAGCTCACGGCAGCAATGATTCGAAACGCCAGCCGCTCCCCGATGATCCGTGAATCGGCCCGTTCATCGATGGCCGGAAGCTTCGATCCGTTTGCACCGGCACCTTCGACCTCAATCCGGGCCACGATGGCCGGAGCGCCGGCAGGCTGAGTGACGATCGCCACCGAACCGCTGATGCGCAGGTCAGCGGCGAAGTCCGGCGCAAGCCGGATGCCCCGCTCGGCAAAAGCCCGAATCAGCCCCTGTTTCACGGCATCGTCCCGATCATTACGTAGCCTGACTTGCATCCCGACCACGGCAGCCGTCTGGTCACGCCGCTCGGCCAGCTGCTGCAGCGAATAGGACACCGCCGGAAACTCTGCGGCGGGATAGACGTGGCGCAGGTCGTCCACCAGCTCGCCCCGTTTTGCCGCCAGGGATGCTGCCTGCAGATAGTGCCCCCAACGCAGAAGCGATGATTCTGCCGCCTCGGCTGCCGCCACCTGCCCGACAATAGTTCGTTCAAGGGCGACCAGGGCATCATACAACGGCTGCCCGGCACTCTGCCGCTCGATCACCGCCAGCGCATAGTGAGCATCCAGCTCCCGATCATGCCAGACTTCGGCGATCCACACCCTGTCAATAATGTCCCCAGCCACTTCATGTGGCCAACGGCATTTCAACTGCAATTCCTGCCGAGCCTTCTGCTCGGCCAGGTTGAGGACTCGGCTGACGCCGACCGCCGTCAGGTAATCGCTGGACGGATAGGAAGATGGCTGACCACGGGTCCAGTCGGGAGATTCCACGGCACAACCGGCAAGCAGCACCAGCAGCAAACTCGACAGAAACAACAAACTGCGCAACTTCAACCTCACAAAAGAAGGGGGGAATACTCTATTGACGACACAGCCTGGAAGCCAAATCGGCCCAGCTTGTAGTAAAGCATAACAAAACATGGTATCCATTCAATAGTGAAATAACTGGAGACCTGCCAACTGACCCACCATACAGCAACGAGGAGACGAGCATGGACAGAAAACTTTTCGAAGCCTTCCATATCGGCCGAATCAAGATTGCCAACCGCTTTGTCCGCAGCGCCACCTGGGAAGGGATGTGCGATGATTCAGGCGACCCCCAGGACCGGCTGGCCGACTACTATGCCCGGCTCGCAGCCGGCGGTGTGGGCCTAATCATCTCCGGCTACACCTACGTCCGCCCGGACGGCAAACAGCTCCCCGGGAAAATGGGCATCTACAGCGACCATCTGATTCCAGCCCTGCAGAAAGTAACGGCGGCGGTGCACCGCAAACAAGGGAAAATTTTCTGTCAACTGGTTCACGCCGGGGGTCAGACCAGCACCAGGACCATCGGCACAACACCGGTTGCGCCCTCAGCGGTGGCCTGCGACTATTACCCGGAAATCCCCCGAGAACTGTCCCGGGAAGAGATCGCTGAGCTGATCGAGGCTTTTGCCGCTGGCGCCGTCCGGGCCCGTCAGGCCGGCTTCGACGGCATCCAGCTGCACGGGGCTCACGGCTACCTGATCAACCAATTCCTCTCCCCTCTGACGAACCAGCGCCAGGATGACTACGGCGGCTCCCTCGAAAACCGCATGCGTTTTCTTGACCAGGTGACCCGGGCGGCACGGTCTGCCGTAGGGCCGGACTACCCGCTCACCATCAAATTAACGGCTGCGGACAACCTCCCCGGTGGCTTTACCATAGACGAGGCGGTACTGGTTGCGCAGCAGCTCGAGAAAATCGGCATGGACGCCATCGAGGTCAGTTCCGGAACGGCCGCCTCCGGCGCCCTGACTCCGGCTCGGCAGGGAATCGACGCCCCGGACAGTGAAGCGTATAATGCCGACTTCGCCCGGCGCATCAAGGCTGCCGTCGGCATACCTGTCGGAGTCGTAGGCGGCCTGCGCTCCGGCCCCGTCATTAAAGGATTGCTCGACAACGGTCAGGCCGATTTTTTCGCGCTCTCCCGACCGCTGATCCGGGAACCCGAATTGGTCAACCACTGGCGGGAAGATCCCGACTACTGCGCCACCTGCATCTCCTGCAACGGCTGCTTCAAACCCGGACTCAAGGGAGAAGGCATCTACTGCGTGCTCGACCGAAAAGTATGATTATTTGTCACACCCGTTCGAAATCAGCTTAAAAACCTTGAAATAAAAGGCAATCCTTACTATATTGTGCGCGGTTTAGTAGCCAAGAGGTTTGTACCTATGCTACAGGAGGATTCGTGGATCAGGAGTTAACCCCCAAAGAAAAAGCCTGCCTGCTCGCCATCGCCCGCCAGGCGGTCATCAGCTGGGTGCGCTCGGGCACAGACTACATCGAACCCCGCGAAGAGAAGGTTCTCAACGTACGCAGCGGCTGTTTTGTCACCATCAAGCATAACGGCCAGCTCAGGGGCTGCATCGGCAATTTCCAGTCGGAACAGCCGCTGTTCAAAGAAGTCGCCGAGATGGCCAAGGCATCGGCCACCAAGGATCCGCGCTTCTACCCGATGAAAGAGGCGGATCTCGACGATTTCACCATCGAGATTTCGGTCCTCTCGCCGCTGCATAAAATCGACGACATCGAAGAAATCATCATCGGCCAGCACGGCATCTACCTCGAAAAAGGCTACTACCGCGGCGTACTGCTGCCACAGGTGGCCACCGAACACGGGTGGGACACAAAAACCTTCCTCAAACAGACCTGCATCAAGGCCGGCCTCTCAACCGAAGCCTGGTCCGTCGAAGACACCGAAATCTATATTTTTACCGCGCAGATTTTCGGCGAGAATGATAAATAACTGAAGCAGCGCTTTTAACGAAAAAGGGGACAGCCGGCCGGCTGTCCCCTTTTTATTTCAGACCGTACCTCAAACGCCGGTCAGTAACGATGTGGAAACGAATAATATTTCATGATCATCTCGATCCGCAGCCGGTCATTGGGCGAGATATCGACGATGTGCAGCCCGGCATCGAAATAATCCAGGTTGACTGACTGGCGGCACCAGCGGCATTCGGCCGTGAACTCGATCTGCAGGGAACCGTTGAGTTCCCTCGGGATGAGGACTCTTACCTGGTATTCCCGGTTCACCGCCAGGGGGCTGTCATGAACGACCATGAGCCCCTCCGTGGTGATATCAACCAGGCGACCTATTGGCTGATCGATTTCGACATCGATCACTTCAAGATAAAAAATGGTCTGCTCGCGCTTGACATTTCTCTGATTCCCCACTCCGGGCATATATCTCCTCCCCGAAAACGAAAACTGCGAATTCCACCTCGGTCACCAGCCACTGCCTCAAATCAGTGATAATCGTACATCAAAGTGAATCATTCCTCCACCACCCAATCCTGCAGAGTCCAACAGGTTCGACCGGCGAAATTCACCTCGGCATGAAACCCGAGCCAGATGATCAGATTATCGTTGCAGCAAGAGCTTCGCCACCCGAAAGGTGATTCCGCTAAAAACAAAAGCTCACCCTATTCCTGAGAGAATCTCATCCATGTGCCGGATCGGCAAGGAAAAATGGCCCTCGTCATCGATCAACTGCAACTGGCAGGCAGGCAGGCGAGCCGCCAGATATTCGGCCATGGCCGGCTGTACCACCGGGTCTTCAAGTCCCTGCCAGAGGGTAACCGACAGCGGGATGGCGGCTGGATCGAAGCCCCAGCCAGCACCGTAGATTTCCATATCGCAGGCAACGCCGCTCCGCCCCTGAACGAAAGCCTGGCGTCCGGAGGCAAGCATGGTTTCACGGACATCGGCCTGTTTAAGCAGTTCCCGGTCGACTGCCGGCGAAGTCAGCGACAGCATTTTCAGAATCAAATCGGGACGGCATCCGACCTGCCGCGCCAGTTGCCGCCCAAGCCAGCGAATGAGACCGGGAAAGTTGTGGCCGAATCGGATCGTCGCGCTGATCGGCCAGGGCTGACAGGGGCGGCAAGCCGCGTCGGCGAGCGGCCCCAGCGGACAGGCCAGAGCCAACCCGCGGATCCGGCCGGCCAGCACAGCGGCGCAGGCCAGCGCGAACGGCCCGCCGCCGGAGACACCGAGTACGCCGAATTGCGCAAGCCCAAGAGCGTCGGCAAAGTGGGCCACGTCCTTTGGCCAGTCAAGCAGACTCCGGTTCGGCAGCGAATCGGACAGGCCGTAGCCCGGGCGATCGATGGCCAGCAAGCGCACGCCCTGACGGCGGGCCGCCGCAGCAGCCAGCCGCGCTTCCAGGCGCGAGCCGGGAAAGCCATGAAAATAGAGGACCGGCCGTCCAAGGGGATCGCCGAACTCGGCATAACCGAGCCGGCGACCGTCGGGGAGCAGCAGGGTCCGCCCGGTCGGATCGTCGCTCACGGCGCCTCCAGCAATCCTTTCAACTTCTCCAGCTTTTCCGCCACCGCCGCATCGACCTTGTCCTGTCCGAACATCCAGGACAATTGGCCGATCATCAGGGTGACATCGGCCAATTCAGAGATAATCTCCGCTTCGCCCACCCTGTCCCGCTTGAAATGTTTGAGCGCCGCGATCAACTCCGCGCACTCCTCGACAGCCTGGTCGTACTGGGCCTCGGTCCCCCACTTTTTCAGGGTCGCCCGATAAATAGCCTGGTAATCCGTCACATTAAAACCTTTCCAGCCTTGCTGTTGAAAACTTGAATATGTTAGATTAATACAGCTCTGCTAACCGAAAACAGGATCGCCGATGTCTCTGCGCAAAACGCTCTCGCTCACCCTCTTGGTCATGCTCTGTGTCTGCGGCTGCTCCGCTCCGCAGCCCGCCGCAACCGACAGGACGCCCCGCCCTGCCGTTGCCAGACAGCCTGCCGCGCAGCCGACCCTAAAAATCCTCGGCTACGCCATCCAGGTCGGCGCCTTCGCCAACCCCGGCAATGCCAGCCGGCTCGCCACCCTGCTGGAGAGCCGCGGCATCGACGCCTATTCCTTCCTGCACGAGTCCGGCCTGTACAAGGTGCGCTTCGGCGACCACAGCAGTTATAACGGGGCCCGTAGCGAAGCCGAAACGCTGCAGCGGCAGGAGATGATCGACAGCTTCTTCATCGTGCTCCCCGAAGACACCGCCGCCGAAAAGATCCGCCGCAGCGGCCGGGGCGATCTGCGTCAAGAACTGGTTGCCACCGCCCACCGTTTTATCGGCGTCCCCTATAACTGGGGGGGAACCACCGCCAACGGCGGCTTCGACTGCAGCGGCCTGACCATGGTCACCTACCGGCTCAACGGCCTCAAACTCCCCCGCGTCTCCCGCGACCAGCATGCCGCCGGACGGGCGATCGACAAGAGCAAACTGCAAAAAGGCGACCTGGTCTTTTTCGCTACCGGCGGCGGCCGCCGGGTCTCCCACGTCGGCATCTACATCGGCAACGGGCGTTTCATCCATGCCCCCCGAAGCGGCAAGAGCGTCCGCGTCACCAGCCTCGACAACAGCTATTTCAAAAAAACCTACGTCGGCGCCCGCACCTACCTTTAAAAGCGGTGGCTGGTGATTAGTTGAAGGCCAATCACCGCCCTACCCCA
>JAQYWA010000622.1 GCA_030145265.1 Desulfuromonas sp.
ATGATCTGCACAGACGGTTGCATCAGAAAAAAACCTTATCCTTGACCCGTTCGAAGTCGGCCCAGTCGATCTCATCAACTTCGCCAACAAACTGATCACGGCTCAATTTCTGGCTCGATTGGTAGCGCCAGCCGGCATCGGTCATCAAAAACAGCGACAGCTCAAAGGTCTCTTCCCGCTTGCCGCGGTAGCAGGTATCGAGATAAAAAAGCACCCGGGCTTCCTCGACGCCGACCTCTTCCTTGAGCACCCGGCACTGGTCGATACGGAAATCCTTCCCCAAAGAGTTGTTGCCCATGGTGATATACGCCTGGCGGTCGGGGAACTGGGACCGGAAGTTGGAATCGGGATGGTAGGTGTCGAAAATGAAGGCAAAGTCCCCAGCCGAAAAGGCCTGCCCCCGACGCCGCACCAGTTCGGCCGGGGAGATGTCCGCCGGGATCGATACTGCGGCCGGTTCACGGTCGAGGCAGCATTTTTTGTATTTCTTGCCGCTGCCGCAGGGGCAGGGATCGTTACGGCCGATTGAAAGTCTGTTCATAACTACTCGCGGATACGCGGGTCAAGGGCGTCGCGAATCCCCTCACCGAGCAGGTTATAACCGAGCACCGTCACCAGGATCGCGAGCCCGGGAAAGGCGGAAAGCCACCAAGCGGTGCCGAGGGTCTGCTTGCCGGCGATCAGCATGTTGCCCCAGGAGGGCGTCGGCGGCTGTACGCCGATCCCGAGAAAAGACAGGGCGCTTTCAGTGAGAATTGCCCCGGCCACCCCGAGCGTGGCAGAGACCAGCACCGGCGAAAGGGCATTGGGCAGGATGTGCCGGAAAATAAGGCGGGCGTCGGAAGCCCCCAGGGCCCGTCCAGCCTGGACAAAATCCCGCTCGCGCAACGAGAGGAATTCGGCACGCACCAGACGCGCCACCCCCATCCAACCAGTCAGGCCGATGATGATCATGATGTTCCAGATCGACGGTTCAAGAAAGGCGACGACGGCAAGGATCAGAAAAAACGTCGGAAAGCAGAGCATGATATCAACGAAGCGCATGATCAACGAATCGACCCAGCGGCCGTAATAACCGGACAAAGCACCGAGCACGATGCCGATGACGCTGGCGATACCGACTGCGACAAAGCCGACCAAAAGCGAAATGCGTGCTCCGTAGAGA
>JAQYWA010000623.1 GCA_030145265.1 Desulfuromonas sp.
ATACGACCTGCGCCTGCTGCAAAAAGACAAAGAGGTGACCACCAAGTACCGCTACGACGAAAAGCTCAAGACCGGTGGCACCCTCGGCGTCAACTACGCCAGCATGGGCGGCAAGATCATGGCCTTCAACTACCGCACCATCTATCAGAGCGAAGACGAACGAACGGATCTGCATGAGAAGTTCGTGGTCGACCACTACCTCAAGCAATTCAACGCCGAAACCATCGACGCCAAACAGCAGGCCACCTGCGGTGAGCCGTGCATGGCGGTGTGCAAAAAGATGAACGGCGTCTACAAGAAGGACTACGAGCCCTACCAGACCATGGGTCCCCTGTGCGGCATCTTCGACCAGCGGGCCGCAGAAAAACTCAACCACCACTGCGACGCCATGGGCTTTGACGCCATCTCCGGCGGCGGCGTGCTGGCCTGGCTGATGGATCTTCTGGACGCCAAGCTGCTGATAAAAGAAGAACTCGGGGTCACCCGCCTACCACAGTGGGATACGGCGAATTTCGACATCATCAACGACTCGCTGCACAACGCCGAACTCGGCTGCGAGCTGATCGACGCCATTCTCGAGCGGCGCGGCATCCTCGATTTTCGCGAAGGGGTGCGCAAATGGAGCCGACTCCATTCCCGCATTAAAGGCACGGCGCTCCATGATCGGCTGGTGTACATCGCCTTCAGCCGGCGCGGCTGGATGGTCCCCAACCAGTACTGGGTCTCCGGCGCGCTGGTGCCGATGGCCATCATGGGCAAGTACTACATGATTTACAGCTACGACTTCGTCCCGCCTCGCACCCTGGGCCGCATGTGCGCGGCCCGCATGAAGAAAGAACTCATACTCGACAATCTCGGCATCTGCCGCTTCCACCGCGGCTGGGCCGAAGACCTCCTCCCCGAAGTCATGGGATCCCTGTACGACTGCAAGGACCGGTTCCTGCGCTCCATCGACGTGCTCGCCAGCCGCCTGCACAGCCGCAACAGCCCGATTTTCTGGGAATCTGAACGCGACATCGACTACCTGCACACCTTCTTGAAGCGGAAAAAGGAGGTCGACAACGACGGCCACCCCGAGCTTGCGATCTGGCTCGACAAGTTCGACCAAGACCGGGTCGAAGCCGCCAGGGATTTCTGGTACGAGACGCTGAAGGGGATTGACGA
>JAQYWA010000146.1 GCA_030145265.1 Desulfuromonas sp.
TCCCTCAAGGCGGTTCGCCCTTTTCTGTATAATCTGTTCTCCGATCGTGACCTGATTCAGCTCCCTATGGGGAGCGTGCTGCAGAAACCCTTTGCCCGGCTGATTTCCTTTTTCCGTTCGCGCAAGGTGGTGGAGCATTACCGGGACATCGGCGGCAGCTCGCCGTTGCTGCACTGGACCAGCCGCCAGGCCGAAGGGATCGCCCGTTGCCTCGGTCCCGAATACCGTCCCTACGTGATGATGCGCTACTGGCCGCCCCGCGCCGAGCAGGTGCTGCGGCAGATGGCCGCCGACGGGGTCAGGCAGGCGGTGGTGCTCTCCATGTATCCCCATTACACCGGGGCCACCACCGGCAGCAGTCTCAAGGATTTTCGCCAGACCGCGGAGCGGGTCTGCCCCGACCTGCAGTATTCGGTCATCGAGCAGTGGTACGACTGGCCCGGCTATCTCGACGCCTTGGCCGGCCGGATCGAGGCGGGGCTTGAATACTTCCATGAACTATTGCGTGATGAGGTGCAGATCCTCTTTTCGGCCCATGCTCTGCCGCAGAAGTTCATTGATGGTGGTGACCCCTATCTTGAGCATGTCATGGCCACGGTCAAGGGGGTGATGGAACGCTTTCCCGGGCGTCCCTGGCATATCGGTTTCCAGAGTCGGAGCGGTCCGGTACGGTGGATGGAGCCGGGCACCGAGGAGGTCATCGACCAGCTGGCCGATGACGGCTGCGAAAATCTGCTGATCGTTCCCGTTTCCTTCGTCTGTGACCACATCGAGACCCTCTACGAGGTCGATGTTGAATATGTGCAGCACGCCATCGGCAAGGGCATCCGGACTGTTTTCCGCAGCCCTTCGCTCAATGACCAGACTGATTTTCTCGAAGGGATGGCAGGCCTGGTTCGTGACCATCTGGAAAAACGATGAAAAAAGTCTGCACGGTCTGTCACAAGGAATATGATCCCGAGCAGCGGCCGGCAACCCCGGCCGAGGAGGCCGGGGCGTTCATGTCCAGCGAACTCTGGGACGATGCCGGCGAGCTGTGCCCGGCCTGCCTGGCCAACCGGGGAACGCTGGGGATGATGTACTGCCAGGAACTGTTTCGCTGAAAAAATGAAAAAGGCCTCCGCGCAGGAGGCCTTTTTTGTTGGATGGGGAATGGTCGTAGGGGCTAACCTTGTGTTTGCCCGGACCATGTGTCTGCCCATATCCTGGGCGCGGCAAGCCGCGCCCCTACAGGCCGGTTTTCTCCAGCTCTTCGAGGAGTTCTTTCTGTCGTTCGGTCAACTCTTTGGGGACCGTCACTTCAATGGTAGCATAGAGATCGCCCTTGCTGCCGTTGCGGCGGGGCACTCCGAAGCCCGCCAGGCGGATTTTGCCTCCAGCGTTGATGCCTGGGGGAACCTTGACCCGCTTGTTGCCGTCGAGAGTCGGCACCTCCACCGAGGTGCCGAGGCAGGCTCCGGTAAAGGGGATATTCAGCTGGACATGCAGGTTGTCGCCGTCCCGACTGAAGGCCGGGTCGGATTCCACCTCAATTTCCAGAAACAGGTCACCGGCCGGGCCGCCTGTCGGGCTACTTCCCCCCTTACCGGCGATGCGCAGGCGTTGGCCTGCTTCAACCCCGGCGGGAATCCGTACCTGCAACTGCTCGACCTGGCCGTCGCGGCGGAAGTCGATGCGGCGTTCGCCGCCCAGGATGGCCTGGCGGAAGGGGATCGCCAGCTTCATGACGAAATCCTGCCCCTTGAGCACCCGGGACCGGGGGGCACTGCTGCGGTGGCTGCGGCGGCCGCCGCCACCGAACAGGTGGCCGAAAATGTCATCGTTGCCGAGGCCGAATTCGCGAAAGATGTCGCCCACGTCGAAGTTGCGGTAGATGTCCTCCTGGCTGAATCGCTGGTGAAAGCCCGCTTCGCCGAACTGGTCGTATTGGCGCTTTTTTTCCGGGTCCGACAGCACCGCATAGGCTTCGGTGATTTCTTTGAACTTGTCTTCGGCTTTCTTGTCGCCCGGGTTCTTGTCGGGGTGATACTTGAGGGCCATCTTGCGGTAGGCTTTTTTTATCTCGTCAGCCGTAGCGCCTTTTTTGACGCTGAGGACGGCATAGTAATCTTTGGCCATGGGATCTCCTGGGGTCGGGTAGACAAATGCCCTGACAATATAGTGAGGAGATGTCGCCCCGTCAAGGGGGAGCTTCATTCAGCCAGCGGCGACGGTCGCAGCAAACAACAGGGAGGGGTTATGTTCAACCGGCTCATGCTGTTTTTTCTAGTTGTCGGCATTTTACTTGGTGCCGCCGGAACGACCGTGGCAGCCATCTACAAGTGGGTGGATGAAAACGGGGTGGTCCGCTACCAGGATACGCCGCCTCCCGCCGGGGTTCGTGCCAAAGTGGTGACGCCAACTTCGGCCTACCGGCCCGATCCCGAAAATCCGGTGCGGGTGCAAAGGTCTACATCGTCCGCTTCTGCCTCGACAGCGGCCGGGAGCACAGTCCCCAAGGTCGAAATATATGTGACTAGCTGGTGCGGCTACTGCAAAAAAGCAAAAAAATTCTTCGCGGCCCGCGGCATTCCGTTTACCGCCTACGATATCGAAAAAGACCGGGCGGCTGCGCAGCGCAAGGCCAAGCTCAGTCCCGGGGGCGGGGTTCCCGTGACGGTGATCAACGGCCAGGTCTTTCGTGGTTTTTCCGCGCCGGCTTATAGCTCGGCGCTGAAAAGTAGTCGCTGAGGCGGTCAGTTTGGGTTGCTGCGGACGGGCCTGGTGGCGGGGCTGAACCGCAGCACCAGCAGCCCGAGCAGAAGGGCGCCGCCGGATGCGGCAAACAGCAGGTCGAGTCCGCCCCATTCGCCGATATAGCCGAGCACGATGGCACCGACAAAGGCGCCGCTATCGATGCCGCCGGTAAAGATGCCGGTGATCTTGCCCCGGGTTTCCGGCGGTTCGTTGCGGATGGCCAGGGTGTTGAGGGCGGGAAACAGCAGCCCGTGACCGGTCCCGGCCAGAAAACCGGCGGCAAAAAACGATGCTTCGCCGTGGACCAGGATCAGCGCCAGCAGTCCCAGGGCGGTGATGACCAGGGCGTAGGGGAGAACGCGGGCTTCACCGACCCGGTCGGCCAAGCGGCCGCCGGCAAAGCGAACCAGCACGGCCGCTGCCGAGTAGGCCAGGTAATAGAGGGAGATGAACGGGAGCTGTCGGGCCTTGGCCATGGGGGCGACGAAGTTGCCCGAAGCCGCCAAGCCGAAGCCGAATAGCAGGGCGAGCAGGGCCACCACCAGCTGCTTGCGCCGGGCCAGTATCTGGAAAAAGCTGGGGCCGGCTTCTTTTCGGTGGGGCGAGTAGGCTTCCGGCAGCAGCAGGGTGATCAGCATGGCGCAGCCGGACAGCAGGCTGGCTACCAGGTAAAATTCCGGGAAACCATAGCGCTGAAGCACCGCTTCGGCGATCAGCGGGCCGAGGGCCAGACCGATCAGCCCCGAGGTGCCGAAGATCCCGATCCCTTCGTTGAGTCGCCCGGGGGGGACCACGTCGGCGACAAAAGTGAAGATGGCGGTAAAACAGATGGCCAGGCCGATGCCGTGTACGATCCGCACGACCATCAGCGGAAGGTAGAAGCTGTCAAGTCCGCCGTCGAAGGCCAGGTAGCACAGCGGCATCAGGGCCATCACCAGGCAGCCGACCAGGTAGCTTTTTTTTCGTCCCAGCCGGTCGATCATTGTCGATACCCAGGGGCGGCACAGGGCCGAGGCCAGGGCAAAGCTCCCCATGATGATGCCGATGTCTCCTTCGCTGCCGCCATGTTCGGTGATGAACAGGGGGAACAGGAAAAAGGCGCCGAAGCTCGAAACGGTGCAGAGGTTGGCCAGGAACATGGCCACGAATGAAGAAGTGTAAAGCATGCGGTCGTATCCTGTGGGAAATCCGGGTTGGGCGACCTCCTTTATAGGCCCTGGCGGCGCAGGCGTCAATAGTTTCGGTAGCTAGTGTCCCGTGCGGTTAGTTCGCCGCACAAATTTTGAGTAATTTTGGTTCCTGGCAAGGCGCGGTGACGCAGGCCTAGCCGCGTTTAAGCCAAGGAGCCGGAACGAAGCTAGGGACCAAAATTACCGAAATTTGAAGGAATGAATTAGCCGCACGGGACACTGATATGGCTGACAGTTGTCAAGAGGGAAAACGTACCCTGCCCAACTGTTTTTCAGCGGTTTTTTGCGGTTATGTTCCAGGGCACTTTCAGAGGCGGAACCTGTGTTGCGACGGCTAATCAGACTGATATTCGCGGGTTGGGTACCGCCAGACTTGTCTTCGTCGCGGAGCTGCCTCTCTCTAGTCACGTGAGTTCGGCCAAAGGTCTTATCCAATAGTGTCCTCGAGGGTTCTCCTGACCGCGGTTGCGCCCCTGTAACTGCCCTGGAATGATGGTCTTGCTTCGATATGCTCTCCAGCCGGTTTTTGAGTTGGTTGTGTTGTTTGTAGTTCGTTATGCCATGGCCGGGAGTTCAACCTCATGGGCTATGGCCCACATAAAGGCACAAAGCTCTCGGGCGATGGCCGTCACGATCACCTGTTTAGATTTGCCCTTCGCCAGCATACGTTTGTAGCGGGCACACAACCGGATCTGGGCTTTCCAGGAGATATCGCAAATCTCTTGCGATAGACCTTCTTGTCGTCTGCGCAACTCCCGACTAACCCGAGCAGGGAGGCGGTAGGCCCAGGAGGCTTCAACCAGGACCCGGCGCACATGACCATTGCCTGTTTTGGTGATGGAGCCCCGTTTCGTCGTCTCGCCACTGGAGTGTTCCGAAGGAACCAGTCCGAGATAGGACATCAGTTCAACAGGGCTCTCAAAGCGCTTCAGATCTCCTATCTCAGCAACGGTTGTAGCTGCGACGATCAAAGAGACGCCTCGCAGGGATTGGAAGGCTTTAGCTGCCGGAAACATTCGCCATTGGGGCAACAGTTGTTGAATCTGCTCCGTAAGACGCTCCACACGGCGAGTGCACTCAGTAAGCGTATCGACATATTCCTGAAGAGCGATTTGCTGAGCCGGATGAGGCATTTTGATGCCAGCGATCCAGCGCATATGCGCCTGGCTCCAAGGGGTTCGTCCGGTGAAGCGATGTCCGTGTCGAAGCAGAAAAGCCAGAATGCGCTGCTTGGCTTTTTTCTCCGCCCCCTTGGCATCCTCCCTTGCTCGAG
Organism: Desulfuromonas sp.; assembly: GCA_030145265.1. Classification (GTDB taxonomy): domain Bacteria; phylum Desulfobacterota; class Desulfuromonadia; order Desulfuromonadales; family Trichloromonadaceae; genus Trichloromonas. The sequence continues at coordinate 5,200 of JAQYWA010000146.1, forward strand.
TCAGGTCCCGCAAGGCCTCATCTTCGGCAAGAGGAACGAACACGGCGGTCAGTTCACCGGCCCGATGCAGGCGGGCAAGCATTTGGGCATCCCTGCGGTCATTTTTGATGCGGTCGCCGTTTTTCTTGGGGATCTTTGAGGGCGCCACCACCATACAATCGAACCCCTGAGCTGTAAGGTGTCGGTAAATTTCATAGCCACAAGGTCCCGCTTCGTAGACGAAATGCAATTCGCAGCCTTTCGAGACCAGTTTTCTAACAACCTTGTCGAGAGCAACCAAGCTCCCGTCAATTTTCCCATAGTGTCGGATTTCGCCGGTACGGCCCTCCTCGGCGATAGCAATCTCAATGGAGTTTTTATGAACGTCCAAACCAATAAACATGCTAGACTTTTTCATGACCTGCCTCCTTGATTTTGGCTCTGTGTTGGGATTCGAGAGATTCCAACATAACCCACGTTTGCAAGGGGCAGGTCTTTTTTGTCTCTAACTGTCAGCCATTATGTCTAGTG
>JAQYWA010000147.1 GCA_030145265.1 Desulfuromonas sp.
GCGTCAGTAAAGGTCCCCCCGTCGATCTTCAGGTTGCTGAGGATAACCCGCTTGCCCGTTTCCACCCAGGTGCTGTTGAGAAAAAGGGCCGGAACGTGCTCCCCCCCCTGGCGCCAGAGGTTGTGAAACGATTCGCTGAAGCGCCGGTTGTTGAGCTCTGTCTCCCACCCCTTTTCCCAGGCTATTTCCAGAGCCCGCGCCCGGTCGAAGGAGGGAACCGCAACGGGGAGAAAGCGCTGAACCAGGTCAGGATAGAGCAGGTAGGCCACGGTGGGGGCCAGGAAGTCGGCAGACAGAACCGCATGGGCGCAATGCTGCATCGGGCCGGCACTTTCGGCCGCCCCGCACTGCAGATCGCCCCCGTCCTGCCTCTCCCGCAGCAGGGCGCCAAACACGGCCCCGCCGAGGCTCCCCCCGGAAACCCCGCTGATCGCATAGACATGGTCGGCAAAAGCGGGATTCAAATCCTGCAACGCCGCCAGCACAATCCCCGACCAGTAGGCCGCCCGGATGCCGCCCCCCTCGGCCGCCACGACAAACACGGGCTGGGGAGCCTCGCCCGGCCACCTGTCCAGTCGCTGCGACAGCCAGCCGGGAAAGTGATTCCCCACGGTCGGCTTCTCGGCAACTTCTGCGGCAGGGGTGGCCGCCGACAGGGTCCGGATGGCGTGGTTGTCGTTCCAGAAGCTGAAAAGGAGCACGGCACAGAGCAAAACAGTGAGAATCGGGAACCGCGCCAGGTTGGTGAAATGAACCAACGCGCTGCCAAAGGGAATCCAACTCGATGCCGCCAGCAGGACAATGGTCGCCGTGCCGAAAATGGCCGCGGAAACCGGCCACAACAAAAACAGCAGAAAGAGCACTAGGCTCAGGAACAAGGAGGCGCAAAGCAGCAGTTGGGAATTCGCTTCAAGATCCCGCACCGAATGCAGTTCGGCAGAAAAATCCTTCTCGCCGGTATCGACCTTGAAGACCGAGACTGCGAACCGAAAAACCGCCCGGTCGGTGAGCCTCGTCTTCATCAACCCGTTGTGCAGGGCCGAAGAGGCTTTGCGGCGCAGAATCGTAAATATATAAAAAACCACCCCCAGGACCAGGCAGGTATAGCCCAGAAAATCGAGGGTCTGGCCGACGTTCAAGGTATCGCCGTCCACATAGGCCATGGAGGCCTTGAAAAACGCCGCCGCCACCGCCAGAAAGGCGCAGAGGCCCAGCAGACGCGGAACATGCTTGCGCAGGACCCTGCGCCGCCGCTCCCGCGAAAGGCTCAGGGTCTCCAGATCACCGAAAGAAAAGCGCAACATCGCCCGCGCCCAGTACCAGGCGTTTGCCGCCCACAGAACCAGCGCGACAAAAAAGAGGCTGAGTTTGACAACCGCCCGGAGTCTCTCGTGCTGCCACTCGGCCAGGTCCCGCAGCACGTCCTGCCCCTGCGGCGCCAAGAGCAGAAAGATCAGTCCGGCCAGCAGCATGATCACGCTGAAGCGACAGAGCTTCAAAATCGACCCCAGGTCCTTGAGCCACTCCCACATGGCTCGGAAAACCTTCAAAACAAGGCCGAAGAAACCACGGGTGGCATCACTCATAAGTCTCCCTCCTCTCGAAGCTTCGAGGTGAAAAGGATTCCCGCCCTTTACATGCACACCGGGCACAAAAAACTCGACAAGCACCGACAGAACAGGACTCAACCCGTCTGCCCATGGATATTGTGAACGTTTTAATTGTATCTTTTTCTTGCCATATTTCACTCCGCTATCGCCAAAAGAAACACCCCCATCACTAAAAGCGATGGGGGTGTTTCTTAGGTTTCGGGTCAAAGAATCAACAGCTCCGGCTGAAGTTCAACGCACCAGCACCGTCCACAGCACGCCAGCGGCGATGGCCGAACCGATGACCCCGGCGACGTTGGGGGCCATGGCGTGCATCAGCAGGTAATTGGTGGGATCTTCCCGTTGGCCGACGGTGTGCACCACCCGGGCCGAGTCGGGAACGGCGGAAACGCCGGCAGCGCCGATCAGCGGATTGATCTTCTCCTTGAGAAACAGGTTCATGAACTTGGCAAAGAGGATGCCGGCGGCAGTGGCGATACAGAACGACAGTGCGCCGAGGCCGAAGATCAGCATCGACTGCGAGGTCAGGAAATGACCGGCACTGGTGCTGGCGCCGACGGAAAAGCCGAGCAGGATGGTGACGATGTCAATCATGGCGTTGCGCGCCGTGTTGGCCAGACGATCGGTGACCAGGCTCTCCTTGAGCAGGTTGCCAAAGAAAAGCATACCGATCAGGACCATCGAACCGGGCGCGATCAGGGCACAGATCAGAAAAGCGGCGATAGGAAAAATTACCCGTTCGCGCCGGCTGACCTGGCGCGGCGCTTTCATGTGGATCAACCGCTCCTTGCGAGTGGTCAGCAGCTTCATGATCGGCGGCTGGATCACCGGCACCAGCGCCATGTACGAATAGGCGGCGATCGCAATGGAGCCGAGCAGGTGCGGGGCCAGCTTGGAGGAAAGGAAAATCGCCGTCGGCCCGTCGGCACCGCCGATGATGCCGATGGCGCCGGCTTCCTGGGAGGTGAAACCCAGAAGAAGGGCGCCGATCAGGGTTAAAAAGATGCCGACCTGGGCCGCCGCCCCGAGCAGGATCAGCTTGGGATTGGAGAGCATGGTGGAAAAGTCGGTCATGGCGCCGATGCCGAGAAAGATCAGCGGCGGGAAGATCCCCTCGCTGACCCCGTAGTAGATGTAGCGCAAGACGCTCCCCTCGTCGTAGACGCTCAGGGCCATCCCCGCCACCAGCGGAATGTTGCCAACCACCACGCCGAAACCGATCGGCACCAGCAGCAGCGGCTCGTAATCCTTGGTAATGGCCAGGGTGATAAAAACCACGCCGATGACGATCATCAGGGCATTGCCCCAGGTCATCGAGGCAAAGCCGGTACCGGCCATAAATTGTGCGAACATTTCCATGTTATTTACTCCGTGGGAACCTCGGCATAGCGGATGGCTCAGGCGTCTGTCTTGCGCCGGTTCTTCAGCATCTCGGCGGGGGCGATAACCATCATCTCCTGTCCCTGGTTAACCGAATCTCCGGCGCTGACGTTGATGGCGCTGACGGTACCGTCAAGCTGGGCGTTGATCTCGTTCTCCATCTTCATCGCCTCCATCTTGAACAGCGGCTGGCCGGCCTGCACCTTATCGCCCACCTTGACGAACACCGCCATAATCGAACCGGGGATCGGCGCCCGCACACTTCCGACGTCAGCCGACTCGGCGTGAGCCGGGGCGCTAACCGGTTGCGCGGACGACACGCTGCGCATCGGTGGCGCTTCGCTTTCGGCGGCCATGGTCTCGGTAATCCGGTCAATACTGACCCGATATTTTTTACCGTTCACTTCCAGCTCTGCCTCTTCGGCGGAGAGTTCCAACAGCTGGACCGAGTACGGTTTATCGTTTATTTGCAGATCATACTTACGCATGGATGCTCCTTTGAGACAGGCTTCTCATCTTGCCTGCGGATGCCCAGATCGTCCCCTGTCCCGGGCGACGCGAAATAGTTATTTTCTGGCTTTCTCCGGTCAGACGCTCCAGCTCCAGATGAATCACCAGGCCGATGGCCGTCATGATTTCATCCTCCTGCGCCGCCTCCTCTGCAACCACCGGCAGCGGTGCGGCTTCCTGAACCTTACGGGTCGTCAGCCGATCGAACAGCCCCAGCAGGTTAGGCAGCTGGGTAATAAACAGGCTGATCAGCACCAGCCCGGCAAAAACGATCGTCATGCCGGTGATGGTGATGGCGATGCCGTGACCGTCCAGCATATTCTGCAGACTTACATGGATCATGATGACTCACTCTCTCACAGGGGGATGTTGCCGTGCTTTTTCACCGGCCCGGACTCCTGCTTGTTTTCCAGCATGGTCAGCGCCTTGATGATGCGGAAGCGGGTCCGGTGCGGCAAAATGACATCGTCTACATAACCGCGCTGCGCCGCCACATAAGGATTGGCGAAGGTATCGGCGTAATGCTGCTCTTTTTCGGCAAGGAGCTCCGCTGCCTGCTCCGGGTGTTTTTTCAACTCCCTGGCATATAGGATTTCCGATGCGCCCTTCGCCCCCATCACGGCTATTTCCGCCGAGGGCCAGGCGTAGTTGATATCCCCCTTGAGATGCTTGGAGCTCATCACGCAATAAGCGCCACCGTAGGCTTTGCGAATAGTCACCGTTACCTTGGGCACGGTCGCCTCGGCATAGGCGTACAAAAGCTTGGCGCCGTTGCGGATGATGCCACCGTATTCCTGCACCGTCCCCGGCAGAAAACCCGGCACATCGACCAGGGTGACCAGCGGGATATTGAAGGCGTCGCAGAAGCGGACGAAGCGCGCCCCTTTGATCGAAGAATGGTTATCGAGCACTCCGGCCAGATACTTCGGCTGGTTGGCCACCACGCCCACCGACTGGCCGCCGAAGCGGGCGAAGCCAACCACCAGGTTCGGCGCGAATTCGGGCTGGATTTCGAGGAACCGGCCGTCATCGACGGTGTTGAGGATGATATCCTTCATATCGTAGGGTTGATTCGAGTTCTCTGGCAGCACCCGGTTCAGATAGTCGATCTCCCGATCCGGCGGATCATCGGTCTCCAGCCGCGGCGGCGTTTCCATATTATTCTGCGGAATGAAGGAAAAGAGCTCACGCAGGCAGCCGATCGCGTCTTCCTCACTGTCGGCGGCTAGGTGGGCCACCCCGCTCTTGCCGGTATGAACTCCAGCGCCGCCGAGTGTTTCCACGTCCACGTCCTCGTGGGTCACCGCCTTGACCACCTTCGGTCCGGTCAGAAACATGTAGCTGTTGCCCCGAACCATCACCGTAAAATCGGTCAGCGCCGGGGAATAGACCGCGCCACCGGCACAGGGGCCGAAAATACCCGACAGCTGGGGGATGACCCCGGAGGAGCGAACGTTGCGCAGAAAAATCTCCGAATAGCCGGCCAGGCTCTCGATCCCTTCCTGAATACGGGCCCCGCCCGAATCGTTGAGGCCGATCACCGGCGCCCCATTCTGCACCGCCATGTCCATGACCTTACATATTTTCTCGGCGAAGGTTTCCGACAGCGACCCGCCCAATACGGTAAAATCCTGGGAGAAGACGTAGACCAGCCGGCCATCGATAGTGCCGTAGCCGGTGACCACGCCGTCGCCGGGAATCTGCGCCTTTTCCATGTCAAAATGATGACAGCGGTGGGTCTTGAACATGTCAAACTCTTCGAAGCTTCCTTCGTCGAGCAGCATATCCAACCGCTCGCGAGCGGTGTGCCGCCCCTTCTTGTGATGCTTCTTGATCTTATCGACTCCGCCCCCCTGCATGGCCTGCTGGCGCATCTGCAGAAGATCATTGATTTTTTCTTCCATCGTTCCAGCCATAACGAGCATCCTTTGGGAGAGTACCGATGCGACTGACGCGGGTCAGCCGTTGTAATAGATCTGGTAGTGGGTTTCGTGGCCGAGAATCCGGTCAACCTGCCCCTGCAGCCCGATGCGCTTTTCGTTGCGCAGCCACTGGTTCCAGTTCTCCAGCGTTTTCCAGGTACTGATCACCAGGTGTTCCCGGGGATCGTCGTAATTGATCAGAGTCTCGCCGGAAATGTAGCCGACCTGGGCGTTGGCCACCGCCCGCATCTGCAGCAGCAG
>JAQYWA010000624.1 GCA_030145265.1 Desulfuromonas sp.
CGGGGTCTGAGCGCTGTTGAGATTGCCCAGACCCTCCATCTGTCCCTCGGCGAAGTCGAGCAGCTGATGGCGCTTACCCAGCTGGCGCGGCGGAGTGCGGGCGTGCCGCCGTTGGATCGAAGTACTGCTGGTGAGGCAGAAAAAGAGGACAGCTGAGTCAGCCGGTAAAGGTACGCTAAAGAAATGCCCCTCGGCTGCCGATTAGATAAGGGAACTGTTTTTATGAAGAAGGAGCTGCTATGAGTTCAGGCCTTTACAGTGCCCTTTCCGCCGCCAAGTCAAGGCTGGCCATGATGGACACCATCACGGAGAATTTGGCCAACGTTAATACGGCCGGGTTCAAGAAGGGGCAGTCTGTTTTCGCTGCGGTGCTGGACGGACAATCCGCCACGACTGCCGCCAAGGGGATCAATTTTACCAAAATTCGGGGGCAGTTTTCGGATTTTTCCCAGGGAACCCTGACCCAGACCGGGATGCCTCTCGACCTCGGCATCAACGGCGAGGGCTTTTTCAAGGTTCGCGATGCGGGCGGTAACCTCTATTACACTCGCCAGGGGAACATGCATCGTGATGCGCAGTTCAATCTCAGGGCGCTGAATGGGATGCAGGTTCTGGGGGCGGGGGATAAGCCGATCAATCTCCCCGGTACTGATTTTGCAGTTGACGTAGAAGGCAACGTCGCCCTCGACAACGGGTCGGTGGAGAACATCCCCATTTATACCTTTGACGACAAGGCAACTCTGGAGCGACGCGGCGGCGGGTTGTTTGTTGCGGGCGAGGACAGTCCGGCGAAGCCGGTGGAAAGGCCGCAGATCCTGCAGGGTCACCTTGAGGCAGCGAACGTCCAGTCCATGGAGGAAGTCGTTCTCATGATGGAGTCGTTGCGGATCTTTGAAGCCGGGCAGAAGGCAATCAAGACGTATGATACCCTGGCCTCGAAGGCCGATGAGCTCGGTTCGGTAGGCTAATTAAAAGGAGACACTAGATGATCAGGGCGCTTTGGACAGCCGCTAGCGGGATGGAAGCACAGCAGACGAATCTGGACGTGACGGCCAACAACTTGGCCAACGTCAACAGTATCGGTTTCAAGAAGAGTCGCGCCGAATTTCAGGATATCCTCTATCAGACCACGAAAGCGGCCGGGACGGCGACGGCTCC
>JAQYWA010000148.1 GCA_030145265.1 Desulfuromonas sp.
AAGGCGTCACCGATCTTCTCGCTGTTGAACTGCTCCAGGTCAAGTCCAAGTTTATTATACAGGGAATTGAGCCGGCTCTGCACACCGCGACGGGAAAGATAACGCCGCTGGGCAATAAGATTGTCGGTCAGGCCGAGGGAGATATCGAGCAACGCCTCAAATTCGATGTCCGAAAGGGCGGTCTGGCGGTGCCCGGCACGCCCCTGAACCTTGCGCACCTCGGGATCGATCCAGCATTGTTCGTCGATCAGCACGGTGAGGATCGCCGAAGCAATGCGCTCCTTGGTGTTTGACTTGAGAATATACCCGTACACCGTTTCCGGCGGGACTATTTTCGACAGCGCCCGGACGTACATTTCGTCCTTATACTGGCTCCAGAAAACGATGCGGGCCTCCGGTTTTTGCTGCCACAGGGCGCGGGCAAACTCAATGCCGTTGAGCTCGGGCATCTGGATGTCACTGATGACCAGCGGTGCTTCGCAACGCATGGCCATTTCGAGAGCCACCTGACCGTTATGGGCCCGCTCGATCCGGCAGTCGAATTCAAAACTCGCCAGCAACTGCTCGAGAAATTCGAAATCTTTGGGATTGTCTTCGGCGATGAGAATCTGCAGGGACTCCATAGTTTCCATCCTCCTCAATCAGCCGGCGACAGCGGCAGGGTCAGCTCAAAACGGGTTCCGGAGGTAAATCGCGAAGCCCCCCAGGACACTTCGGCACCGATCGTCTGGGCCCGCTCGCGCATATTATACAGACCGCGATGCCCCGAATCCGGCACGACCGAGGGATCGAACCCGCTGCCGTTATCTTCAACCGACAGCACCAAGGTGTTTTCACGCCGGTCGAGATTGATCTCGTAGCGGGAGGCCCCGGCATGCTTGATGACGTTGTGAATCGCCTCGAGGGCAATCCGGTAGAGGGCCAGGCGACTGGTCCTCGACAGAGGCACCGCATCGACCTTGGGCGATACATATAGGTGGTAGTCCGGCAGGTCGCCCTTGGCCAGATGCCGCTCGAGATGCGATTCGAGGGCCGGCCCCAGACCGAGAATATCGAGGGTCTGGGGATGCAGATTTTCCATCACCTCGCGCAGGTTGCTGATCGCCCGTTGCAGATCTTCTTCGATGCGGTCCGCGCCGCTCTTGCAGGTCCCTTCGGATTTGACTTCCTGGATGCCGCGCAGCACCGAAGCCAGGTCGGAGAGGGTCTGATCGTGGATATCCATGGCGATCCGCCGACGTTCGTCTTCGGCACCCTCAAGAAGTTTCTCGGCCCCCACCACCCGCAGCAGTCGATTAGTCATGTGGTTGATAGACAGGGACAGGGCATCAAGTTCGTCATGCACCTGGGCCGGAGCAGGTGGCGGCGTCAGATCGCCCCGGGCAATCCGCCCGGCACTGTCGGACAACAGCTTGACACGGCGCAGAATGCTGCGACCGAAAAACATGGACAGAAAGATCCCGATCAGTATCGCGGATCCGAGCACGACGATGGAGACCAGGGCGGTATGGGCCACCAGCTCATCGATATCCTGGCTGTGCAGTCCCCGCAGTTTTTCCCGCTGTTGCTGAATCCGGGAGGAAAGCGCGTCCAGCTCCGGGCGCAGCAGAACAATGGCGGCGTTAAAACGGTCCACGTTGATGCCGAGCTCGGGGTTGAGGTCGGAGACCGCCTGGCGCAACAGGGCCTGTGAACGTTCCGGCAACGGAACCAGTTCGAGAATTCGTCCGGTCGCACCTTCGAGATGGTCATGAAGGCCGTCGAGTTCGCCGAAGCAGCGGACATCGACCAACGGTTCGCCGCCGATCTGCATGAGCAGGGCGTGCATCCGCTGGCTGGCCAGTTCGGCTTCGGCCAGAGCGATAAAAACGGTGCCGAGGTTCTTGGCGTCCTGGCGTTTGCGCGAAAGATCCCAGTAGGTGTACTGAAGAAAACCAAGCAACAGGGCCATCAACAGCAAAACTGCAGCAGGGGCGAGAATAATCTGATGTTTAAGAGTCAGGCGCATAACCTGCAAATTACCACAGTGTGACCCAAAATTCACTGTGTAAAGACACAGAACTTCATCGCATTTATAGCGAAATTCCAGCGACTTTCAGTCCTCACCCTCGAAGGCCTGCCTGGCCTCGGCTTCGAGCAGTCCTGGGGAATCCAGGTAGCGAGGCGAATGATGAAACACCAGCAGCCGGGCGACACCGGCCCGGCGGGCGAGCTCGCCGGCCAGTTGCGCAGTGAGATGGGAACGCTGCCGGGCCCGCTCCAGCTCCTGGTGTGAAAAGACCGCTTCGATGACCAGAAAGTGAGCATTGGCGGCCAGTCCGGCAATTCGCTCCAGGTTGGCGTCAGTCGGTGCCGCGTCGGTCACGTAGCAGATTTTCATCCCCCGCTCGCAGTGAGCGATCCGGTCTGCCAGTTCGGCCAACTCCACCGTTGCAGAGCCGCCATCCACGAGGGAAACCTCGATGAGCACCTCGTGTTCCCTTAGTCTCAGCTGATCCTTGAACCGGGTCAGCCAAGGCCCCGGGAGGTATCCCCAGCGCTCGAGGGCGTCTTTGTGAATGGCCACATGCAAAGGCTCCTCGAGAACAAATGCCAGAGAAACGATGCCGCCGTGTTCGAGCGGAACGCCCCGCACCCGACAAGCGACGGTCTCATACAGGAGCCCTTCCGGGCAACCCCGCAAACCTTCCTCCTCGGGCAGAAAAGCATTGCCGGCCCGAAATCGCACCTGCCGGCCGCCAGACTCGCCCCACTCCCGAACGATCAGGGTAAAACGATACCCTTCCACCAGATTCCAGGTGTAACCGGAAAGACGGCCGGTAATCTGATCAGCCAACCCAGGCGGGCCACAGACCAGCAGTTCGGCATCCTGGCAGAGAAAGGCCCGCAGCAGGGCATCAAAGCCGACCACGTGGTCGATGTGACCATGCGAGATAAATACCGCCCGCAGCTTGAGCATTTCACGGGTCGACAGCGCATGGAGATCCCCGCAGTCGAACAACAGGGCCTCGCCTCGATTGGCCAGGTGAACATACAGGGCCGGATCGTCAAACGGGCCATTGACAAGCCGAGGGAAAAACACCGACCTCATTGCGTCCTCCGCCGACAATTTGCATTTTTGTAAATAGCAATCACAGGATAAATATATTCACATAAGCGATTGACAATCAATCTTTCCGTGAAAATTTATTACCGATTTGGTTTTATATTCAGACATCCGCGATGGATTTAATTTTCAGGAGGTTATATGAAAAAGAGAGTTGACATCTTGATTTTGCTGCTGTTGTCCCTCGCCCTGGCCATCGGCAATACGTTTGCCGCCCCGCCGGTTTTTGACGTTGATCGCGAATTCTACCCCCTGTATCCCTCGCTGATCAAATACCAGAAGAGCGCAGCCGAATTCACCCCTCCCGAAGTTTGTGCCGACTGTCATTACAAACAATACAATGAATGGACCGGCTCGATCCACGCCCTGGCCTTTACAGATCCAGTTTACCAGGGTGAACTCAACCTGGCGGTCCAGAAAGTCGGCCATGAGATTTCCCGCCAGTGCGAAGGCTGCCACTCGCCAGCCGGGGTGGTCACCGGCGAAATCAAGGGCCCGGGAAACAAGGGCCTGAGCCCGATGGCCCTGGCCGGGGTTTCTTGTGACATCTGCCACTCGATTGTCGATACCACCCACTGGCAGACGCCGAATCATGAACCGGAAAACGGCTCTTTCGTTATCCGTCCCGGAGTCGACACCGAAACCGGCCCGGAACTGCGCAAACGCGGCCCTTTCACCCCCTCGGAAGAGTGCGGCATGGGCTTTCACGAATGCGAGGAGTCGTCGCTGCATCTGCAAGCCGACCTCTGCGCCGGCTGCCACCAAGTGTACCATTATGAATCCCACTTCCCCCTCGAAGCGACCTATCTCGAATGGAAACACGGCCCCTATGCGCAGAAGACCCTCCTCTGCCAGGACTGCCACATGGTTGACTTCGACACCTTCCTCCGCACTGCCAGTGAATTCCGCAAGCCCGAGCGGCATGAATACCGCCATTATTTCAACGGCGCCAACTACCTGCTCTATTACCTAGCCGCAGGTGCCGCCAAGAAGGCCGACGATGAAGACTTGGCCGCCAATATCATGAACAAGTACGACATGGCCGTAGCCCGCCTGAAAGCGGCCGCCGAGCTGGAGATCTCCCCGGTTTACCGCAAGGGCCAGCTGGCCGAAATCAAGGTGCGGGTAAAAAACATCCGGGCCGGCCACAACCTGCCGACTTCGCTAACCAACATCCGCCAGATGTGGCTTGAAATTACCGCGACCGACGAGCAGGGCAACGTTATCATGTCCAGCGGCGCCATCAACGCCGAGGGCCATCTGCCTGAAAATGCCCGGCTTTTCAACTCGGACGGCATGGGCAACGACTTCCATTTCGCCGTCGACCCCTGGGTAATCACCGCCTTCTCCCGCCATGACACCATCCCTCCGAAGGGTTTCAAGGACGTCTACTACGGGGTAAACGCCATGGAGACCCCGGTGGTCAAAATAGACGCCAAGTTGCGTTTCCGCCAGGCCGACCAGAAGATCGCCGAAAAACTGCTGACCAACGTGCCGAAAGACATCGACCTGGAAGCGGTCTACGGGCTGACCGAAGTCCCGGCCCTGCCGGTGGTTAACATGGTTTCGAAGGAAGTCCGCTTCAACGCCCGCATGTAACCAGCACACTAACGTCCCGAAACAAAGAGAGCGGCCCCGGAAAAAATTCCGGGGCCGCACTTCTATTCTTCGCATGGATATCTATCCAACCGCCTCAGGCGGTTGATTTGCCCTCCGGGCCGCCAAGCGGCAAGGTCACTGTAAATACGCTCCCCTGGCTCAGCTCCGACTTAACCTCGATCGTCCCGCCATGGGCATTCACGATCCACTTGACGATGGAAAGCCCCAGTCCGCTCCCCCCGATATCCCGGTTGCGGGCTTCATCAATCCGATAAAATCGGTCAAACAGGAAAGGGAAATGCTCTTTGGCGATTCCGAATCCGGTATCCTCCACGCGGATCTGCGCCTTTTCACCAACCGTCGTCAGGTGAATATCGACCCGCCCGCCCTCAGGAGTATACTTGACTCCGTTGGAAATCAGGTTGAGCAGCATCCGATGCAGTTGCAGCGGATCGCCCCGCAGGTGAATTTCCCGATCAACCTCCAGATGCAGACTTAACTCGACTGATTTTGGTTCGGCCAGGGTCTTCCCCAGCAGGTAAAGATCCTGCAGCAGGTCGCACAATTTCACGTCAGTGAGGGCGAGGGGAATTTCACCGGCCTCGCTCTTGGCAAGCGCCAGCAGATCTTCGATAATCCGCCCCATATGGTCGATCTCTTCCATGTTCGATTCGAGGACCCGACGCAGTTCGTCGGCGTCCTTGGCCCAGCGCAAGGCGACTTCGGTTTCGCCCCTGAGGATGGCCAGCGGCGTCCGCAGCTCGTGAGACGCGTCGGCCGTAAACTGACGCACCTTGTTGAACGACTCATCGAGCCGCTCGAGCATCGAGTTGAAGGTTTCCTGCAAATCCGCAATTTCGTCCTGGCAATCCTCCACCGGTAGCCGTTGAGACAGATTTTCAGCGCTGATTCTGCGCACAGCACTGGTAATCTGCAC
>JAQYWA010000149.1 GCA_030145265.1 Desulfuromonas sp.
AGCTCGGCGCCGACCTGCTGATCGACTACACCACCACCCCCGATTTCTCCGGGGCGATCAAGGAATTCACCGGCAAGAAAGGGGTCGACGTCATCCTCGACCACGTCGGCGCCAAGTACCTGGCCCCCAACATGAGTTCCCTCGCCTACAAGGGCAAGCTGGTGATCATCGGCATTATCTCCGGCATCAAGGCCGAACTCAACCTGGCCGTGATGATGGTCAAGCGTCAGCAGATCATCGGTTCGGTACTACGCAGCCGGCCGGTTTCGGAAAAAGGCGAGATCATCGCCGAGTTCACCAAACGGGCGCTGCCCAAGTTCGCCGACCGCAGCATCGTGCCGATCATCGAAAAAGTCTTCCCCATCGACGAGGTGGTCGCTGCCCACCAGATGATGGAAGAAGACAAGCACTTCGGCAAAATCGTCCTGAAAATCGCCGATCTCTGATCGATGTCCGGCAAAGGCTACAGCAAGGCTCATTTCGACTGGAATGAGCTGCCGCCGCTGACCTCGCCCCGGCGCCTGCTCGAACTTTCGGGCGTGGCGCTGGGGCTGATCAACCTGCCGCCACAGGAAGGCTACACCTTCACCCATCATCATCGGGAGCAGGAAGAAGTCTACATGGTGCAGGAAGGGAGCGGACAACTGCTGATCGATGGCGAACTGATCCCGTTGGCCGCCGGCGACATGGTGCGGGTCAGCCCCGAATCGAGCCGGGCCCTGAAAAACGACGGCGGCACCCCCCTGCGCATCATCTGCGCCGGGGGCGTGCCGGCCGGCTATCCGAAAAATCCCGATGCCCGCTACCTGATCGACGACGGGGTCCCCGACTACGACGACCTACCCCCCTGGTGCGAAGGCGATCCCGAAGTGCTCGCCAACAACCGCAAACTCAAGCAACGCTACCTGCGGTCGATGGCCAAACGGCAAGCCCAAAAGGGAGAGTAGGTCCCACTTATTTTTGCGATCCCCGACCTGTTCTTCAACACCACCTCCCCCCTCGCACGACCAATGTCTTCTTCAGCACCATCCCATTTCGTCCTGTTCGAATTTCAAACCTTTCCAAAATGTAATCTTCCGGCAACGGCGCAGTAACCTGTCCTGGGTATACTTATCGATAACAATCTGAAACATTGAACCGCTCACCTTCTGCCAGACAGGAGAACCGCTCATGGATATAACCAGAATCATCTTTTGCCTCACCTATGTAGCCAGCATGGCACTGACGGCCGATGCCATGCCCGCCCGCGTGGCGGACGACGACATCCGCCAGGTTCACGCTTCGACCAGCGAGGGCTACCGGCTCAACTTTGCCCAGAATGGAGCTAACGCAACGGTCCTGAAGCTTGCCGTCAGCCGCCCCGACGGCTCCCCCGTGAACGACGCCCAGGTGGTGATCGCGTTGATCGACCGTCAGGGCCGACAGCAGCTGACCAGGGCCACAGCCGAAGGGAATGGCTACCGGGTCGACACCGGGCCCCTCGCCACGGAGCTCTGCCGGATCGAGGCCGAAGTCATTACCGATGGGCTTCTGCTGACCGATCATTTCCGTATCGATCCAACGACCTGTGCCGACGGAGGAAATTCATGAATGCTACCGAAATCATCATCCGCCTCGCTGATCGACAATACTTCGCCACCCTGATGGTCGACGGCGAGGTCAGCCGCCGGACCGTACTGGATAAATGGCCGGAAATGGCGGTCTGGGCCCACCGGGTTCAGCAGGAGCTCGGAACCGACATCTACGCTCGGCTGAAAAACACCAAAGCGGGCGGGATGCAGACAATGCTGGCGCTGGCCCGATATCTGGACAGCGAAGGATTCACTGTCGGCATCCAAACGGAACAGCGCCATTGCCCGAAGCGCCCGTTGCGGCTACAATAATCATTGATTAACTTGTGCGGAGAGGGGAACGGATGCGCATTCTGATTATTGAAGATGATGCCGATACGGCGGACTACCTGGCCAAGGGGCTTCGCGAAAGCGGCCATCTGGTGCAACTGGCGGCAAACGGCAAGGAGGGCTTGTTCTTAGCCCTCGAAGAGGATTTCGAGACGATGGTGGTCGACCGCATGCTGCCGGGGCTCGACGGGCTGGCGCTGATCCGCTCGCTGCGGGCGGCCGGCAAGAAGACCCCAGCGCTGATCTTGAGCGCCCTCGGCGAGGTCGACGACCGGGTCGAGGGGCTACGCGCCGGCGGCGACGACTACCTGGTCAAGCCCTTTGCCTTTGCCGAACTGCTGGCCCGCCTCGACGCCCTGCTGCGCCGTAGCGACAGCGAAATCACCGCGCAGACCGCCCTCAAGGTCGGCGATCTGGAAATGGACCTGCTAACCCGGGTGGTACGCCGCGCCGGTCGGCAGATCGATCTGCAGCCCCGGGAATTTCGCCTGCTCGAATACCTGCTGCGCCACAGCGGCCAAGTGGTAACCCGCACCATGCTGCTGGAAAACGTTTGGGACTACAACTTCGACCCGCAAACCAACGTCATCGACGTGCACATCAGCCGACTGCGGAGCAAGATCGACAAAGACTTCAATCGGCCGCTGCTGCACACGGTGCGCGGCGCAGGATACGTGATTCGTGCAGAAGCCTAGGCTCTTTCACAGTTCCACCTTTCGCCTGGCGGTCCTCTACATGGCCCTGTTCAGCACCTCGGTGCTGCTGCTGCTCGGCTTCATTTACTGGTCGACCGCCGGCTACATGGTACGCCAGACCGACGCCACCATCGAAGCCGAAGTCGTCGGACTGGCCGAACGCTACGATCGCACCGGACTGCCCGGTCTGACCGCGCTGATCTCCGAGCGGATGGCCCGGGAACCGGGGAGCCCGATCCTCTACCTCTTGGCCGACCGCAACTTTCAACCACTGCTCGGCAACCTTGACCACTGGCCGAAAGGCAATGAACCGAAAACCGGCTGGTTGAGCTTTCGTCTCGAGGACGACCGCCATCCGGCCGGCAAAGGACATCCGGCCCGGGCCCGACTGTTCAATCTGGAAGGGGGATTTCTTCTGCTGGTCGGGCGGGACGTGAACGAACTGGAAAAGATCCAGCAGTTGATCGCCTCGACCCTGGTCTGGGGATTGGCCATCACCGTGGTGCTGGCGCTGCTCGGCGGCACCATGATCAGCCGAAGATTTCTGCGCCGCATCGAAAGCATCAACGACACCTGCCGGGATATCATCTACGGCGACCTCTCCCGGCGCATCCCGGTGCGCAGCGCGGATGACGATTTTGACCAACTGGCCGGCAACCTCAATAACATGCTCGACCAGATCGAGGCCCTGATGGCCGGGGTGCGCCAGGTTTCCGACAATATCGCCCACGACCTGCGCACACCGCTGGCCAGGCTGCGCAACCGTTTAGAGGCGCTGCGCGAACAGGTCACCGAAGAGGGCCCCCGGGAACTGCTCGATCAGGCCGCCGCCGAAGCCGACGGCCTGCTGGCCACCTTCAAGGCGCTGCTGCGCATCGGCCAGATCGAGTCGGGGAGCCGCCGGGCAGGATTCACAGAAATTGACCTGGCCGCCCTGCTGCAGGATGTGACTGAGCTCTACGAACCGCTGGCCGACGAAAAAGGGCAGCACATCGAACTCGAATTGGCCGCCAGCGAGCCGATCCGCGGCGACCGCGACCTGTTGTTCCAGGCCTTTGCCAACCTGCTCGACAACGCCATCAAGTACACCCCGGAAAACGGCCGGATCCGGATCGAGCTGACAGGGACGCAGGTGTCGGTGGCCGACAATGGACCAGGCATCCCGGAGGAAGCCCGGGACAAGGTGTTCCAGCGCTTCTACCGGCTCGAACAGTGCCGGACCACCCCCGGCAACGGCCTAGGGCTCAGCCTAGTCGCTGCAGTGAGCAATCTGCACAACGCCCGAATTCGCCTGGAGGATAACGAACCGGGAGTGAGGGTGATCCTGAATTTTTCGGAACAGAACGGATAAACAAAAAAACGCCACGGAGGCACGGAGGCACAGAGAGCTTCTGTAAAAGGCTTCGAGATCATTGCACGCTGCTTAATCCCAGCACTTGGTCGCCTTTGGGTTTTGAAAAACTCTGAGTCTCTGTGGCAAAGACCTTCTTGAATATGTCCGAATCCAACCACGTACAACGGAGGAATCCATGAAACAACGTCTGAGCTATCCTATCTTTCTGCTGCTGGCGCTGCTGCTGGCCCTGCCGCTGACCGGCACGGCAGCCAACCTGCCCGACTTCGTCGCCTTGTCCAAGCAGCTCAAACCGGCGGTGGTCAACATCAGCACCGCAAAAAAAATTAAACAGCGCCGGCCCAACTTCCCCGGCAGCCCCCGCTCGCCATACAATGATTTTTTCGACGAATTCTTCGACCGCTTTATGCAAAACCAACCCCAGGTGCCGCGCAAACAGAAGGCCCTCGGCTCGGGCTTCATCATTTCCAAGGACGGCTACATATTGACCAATGACCACGTGGTTAACGGCGCCGACGTAGTTACCGTCAAACTATCAGACAGCCGCACCTTCGAAGCCGTCATTAAAGGGCAGGATGAAAAGCTCGACCTGGCACTGCTGAAAATCGACACCGGCGAAGACCTGCCGGTGGCCGAACTCGGCGACAGCGACGGCCTCGAAGTCGGCCAGTGGGTGATGGCCATCGGCAATCCCTTCGGCCTCGAACAGACCGTCACCGCCGGCATCGTCTCGGCCAAGGGGCGGGTCATCGGCGCCGGCCCCTACGACGACTTCATCCAGACCGACGCCTCGATCAACCCCGGCAACTCGGGGGGCCCGCTCTTTGACACCGAGGGCAAGGTGGTCGGCATCAACACCGCGATCATCGCCGGCGGCCAGGGGATCGGCTTTGCCACCCCGATCAACGCCGCCAGGGAAATCATCAGCCAGCTCAAAGAGACCGGCCACGTCATCCGCGGCTGGCTGGGGGTCACCGTGCAGCCGATGACCGACGAACTGGCCGAATCGTTCAAGCTCAAGGAAACCAGGGGGGCGCTTGTCGCCGAGGTGGTGCCGGACTCCCCTGCCGACAAGGCCGGAGTCAAACGCGGCGACATCATCGTCACCTACGAGGGCAACCCGGTGACCGAAACCAAAGACCTGCCGCGCCTGGTGGCGGCGACCCCGATCGACAAGAAGATCGACCTCGGCATCCTGCGCGACGGCAAGGACAAAACCCTCAAGGTCACGATCGCTAAACTGGATGACGGCGGACCCGACACCAGCAAACTCGCCGCCACCGAAAAAGGCCAGCTCGGCTTGGCCCTGACCAACATCACCCCGGAACTGGCCCAGCGCTACGGACTGGAAGGGACCGAAGGGGTGTTGATCACCGCCATCGACCCCAACAGTTCGGCTGCCGACAGCAACCTGCGCCGGGGCGACCTGATCCTCGAAGTCAACGGCAAGAACACCGGCAACATCGATGCCTTCCGTACGGCGGTGGCTAAAGTCAAAAAGGACGATATCCTGCGCCTGCTGGTCAAACGCGGCAACGCGATCCTCTACACCACCCTGAAAGCCGACTGACGAGAACCGGATGACCACCGAAGCGCCCATGATCTGCACCCACCCCTTCGAGTGGTTTGAAATCCATCCCGATGGGAAGGTCTTCAGCTGCTGTCCGGCATGGCTGAAGACCCCCATCGG
>JAQYWA010000625.1 GCA_030145265.1 Desulfuromonas sp.
ACACTGACAAATCCGGCTGCCGCCGTGCCCTCCTGGGACACCTCCTCCCCTTCGAGGCTGTTGTGGATTTCCATGGTGCTCTTGAAAAACAGGAACAACCCGCCGCCAATCAGAATCAGATCCCGGAGCGAAACAGCAGAATCAAACAGGGTGAACAGCGGTTTTGTCAAGCCCATCACCCAAGCCAGCGAGAGCAGAAGAAGAATCCGAGAAATCATCGCCAACGACAACCCAATGGTGCGCGCCCGCTGCTGCTGATGGACCGGCAACCGCCCCACCAGGATCGAAATAAAGATGATGTTGTCGATACCGAGCACGATTTCCAGGGCGGTCAGCGTAACCAGCGCCACCCAGGCCTCCGGAGACCACAGCCATTCCATAACGATTACCTCGAAGGAGAAAAGTTTTATACACCGCCAGCGAGATAGAAACTGTAGCAAAAATCAGGACAAAACAAAAAGAGATAGGGATAACTTAAACACCCGCCAGATATACAAACATAAAAAAGGCTTAGCTGATTATCAGCTAAGCCTTTGATTTTAAATGGCGCGCCACGAGAGATTCGAACTCCCGGCCTTCTGATCCGTAGTCAGACGCTCTATCCAGCTGAGCTAGTGGCGCGTATCTGAGAAGCGTGTTTATCTCTCAATTCGAGGCGTTTGTCAACTTATTTCGCCCCAATTTCATTTAACTGACGGAGAGGGAGGGATTCTTCCCCTCTGCGCTCGCTGGCGCGGACATCCTGTCCGCTTTTCTGCCACTGGCAGCGCTCGCTCCTCTTCGAATCCCTTGGGACTCTTTTCGACAATTAAACTGGCGGAGAGGGAGGGATTCGAACCCTCGGTACGGTTGCCCGTACACTCGCTTAGCAGGCGAGCACCATCGGCCTCTCGGTCACCTCTCCGCATTCAACTATTCTATTATTGTTTGAACCTACCGAAGGTTCATTTTTATTCTGGCGGAGGAGGTAGGATTCGCCCACTCTGTCGCTGGCATCACGCCAGCTCCGGCGTCGGCTCCCCTGCGCTCGCTGACGCGGCCCGTCCTGGGCCGCTTTTCTGCCGCTGGCAGCGCTCGCTCCGCTTCGAATCCTACCGAAGCTGAATATATTTGGCGGAGGAGGTAGGATTCGAACCCACGGATCTTTCG
>JAQYWA010000626.1 GCA_030145265.1 Desulfuromonas sp.
GCAGGTCGCGGGCCAGTTCTTCAACGGCGGCTCTCGCCTTGAGCTTGGCCTTTTCCCAGGCGCCCCCGCCCATCTTGTCGAGCCGCGGAGTCTGCCCTTCGCCGCCGACGTATTTCTGCACCTTTTCGATGCGCTCGACCGGCAGGTAGAGCTTGTCGCCGCTGGCATACTCGAGGTGCAGGAAATCCCCCTCGGTCGGCCCCATGCTCAGGTGCTGCAGGCCGTGGTAGCGGCCGATGCCGTGGTCGGCGTGGACAACGAAATCGCCCTCCTTGAGCTCGGCCAAAGAGGAGAGGAGGGCGCGAACATCCTTGCGCGGCCGCCGGCGCACCCGCTGGCCGAAGATTTCCTCCTCGGTGACCACCAGGGTGCGTTCGTCGGGCAGGCGGAAGCCGTCTGGCAGCTCCCCCAGGGCCACGACCAGGTCTTTGCTCCGCAGGTTTTTCAGCGAGGCGCCCGGATCGAAAACCGGCCGCACCCCCTCAGGTTCGAGCAGGTCGAGCAGACGCTCGGCCTGCCCCTGCTGGTGGCAGACCAAAAGCGTGCGCCAGCCGGCATCCTGCCACTGGCGCAACTGGCCGGCGAAACCTGAGAGACCGCCCCCTTCTTCGCGCAGCAGGGTGCGGATCTCCCCGTTGCCGAGGGCGTTGACCCGGTAGCGCTGGCGATCTTCCTGCAGGCGAAAAACCTCGAGGGAGGAAAATTCCTGGGTGCGCCGCAGCGACAGCTCCCGCTCCAGCTCGGCCGGGGTCAGATACATGCTGGCCGCCTCGACGTACGGTTCCTCGCGGCGGGCCATGCGGGCCTCGCCCTCAGCGACTTCGGCGGCAAACCGGTCGCAGGCCTGTTCCACCGCCGGCGGGTCGAGGATGACCCAGCGCCCCTTGGGGGCATAATCAAATATTGTGTCGAGCCGACCGTAGGTCAACGGCAGCAGGAACTGACGGCCAGGGGCCAGCAGTCCCTCTCTCGCCTCTTCGAGCACCGTCTCCCGTGGGGAGCGAGGGAGTTCGAGAGCGTCGCAGCGTTCCTTGAGATTGTGGGAAAAGGTCTGCAGATAATCCCCGGCCAGCACCATCTCCCGGGCGGGCAGCAGTTGCAACTGGTCAAGCCCCCCCCCGAGGGACCGCTGGCTGGCCGCCTCGAAG
>JAQYWA010000627.1 GCA_030145265.1 Desulfuromonas sp.
TCAACCCGACCAAGATGGGGCTGTAAGCGATGAGTGCGGTGGAAAACGTCGTTAAGGAGCTCAGGGAACTCGAAGACCTGCTGGTGCAATGCAGCCGCTGCGGCACCTGCCAGTCGGTCTGCCCGCTGTACAAGAAGGACCGCCAGGAACATGCGGTGGCCCGCGGCAAGATGTTCCTCATCGAAGCCATCTACGAAGGACGGCTGGAAAAGGCCGAAGAAGTCTTCGCCCACCTCGACTACTGCCTGCTCTGCGGGCGCTGCAAGCGCGAATGCCCGAGCGGGGTCAAGACCGACGAAATCTTCCTGCGGGCCAAGGCGATTCTGCGCCAGGTCAAGAAGATGCCGGCCTGGCAGAAGCTGGTGCTGAAGATCGCCATGGGCAAGCCGGGCCTGCTGGCAAGCCTGGCGCCGCTCTTCCACATGGGTCTGAAAGTCGGCGCGAAAAAGAATGCCGAAGGGCTCTTCAAACCAAGGGATTTTCTGCGTAACTTCGCCGGCGATCTGGCCGACAAGCATGTCGTCAACATCGCCCCCGAGGCCCTGACCAAAAAATACGGCGGCCTCAACCGGGCCGAGAACGAGCGCATGCGGGTGGTCTTCTACCCCGGCTGCGCCACCACCCTGATCTACACCGAATGGGGCGAGGCGATCATCGAAACCCTGCTGCACTACGGCATTTCGGTCTATGTGCCCGAGATCAACAAGTGCTGCGGCATCCCCTCGGCGACCATGGGCGAGCTGGAGATCTACAAGGATCAAGTCAACGCCAACTTCGACTGGTTCGACGCGATCCTTGATGCCGACACCGTCGTCACCAGCTGCCCGACCTGCGAGTACGGCCTGGCCGACATGGGCCAGACCGCAACCGGGCGCAAAAACGACAAACGCTTCGTCGATATCCTGGTCTTCCTCGAAGAGGTGCTCGGGGACGAACTCCCCACCGGCATCCCCCTCGAAGGGAGCAGCACCCTGCATGTCCCCTGTCACTACGACCACAGCAAGGACGCGCTGCTGAAAAACTTTATCCGCAAGCACTTCGACACCGACTACCAGGACCTGGCCAACCAGAACTGCTGCGGCTTCGGCGGCACCTTCAACCTGAAGAACTACCCCCACTCGAAGGAAGTCGGGCAAAGCAAGGGC
>JAQYWA010000628.1 GCA_030145265.1 Desulfuromonas sp.
ATTAATCGAAAAGACTGTAAATTAAAACCCAGAGCTCTGTTTAAAGAGTCTGGGTATGTGTTCTGATATTTAAAATGTTCGTGTAATTTTTTTCTTTATGAGTAAGTTTTTTATAGTTTCTTGCTCTAAAATGGTGCTAGTAAATAAACTAGCACCATTTCTCTTTATTTCTACAGTTATACTATTCTAACTCTTCTTCTTCTTCTTCTTCTTCGTCGTGTTGTTCATCTGTTTCATCTTCGTCGTGTGGTTCATCCGCTTCATCTTCGTCGTATTGTTTATCCGCTTCATCTTCGTCGTGTGGTTCATCCGAATCGTCTTCGTCGTGTTGTTCATCTGCTTCGTCTTCGTCGTCTGGTTCATCTGAATCGTCTTCATCGTGTTGTTCATCTGATTCATCTTTGTCATCTAGTTCATCTGAATCGTCTTCGTCACCTTGTTCATCTTTTTCATCTAAATCTTTAACTTCGTCTTCATCTTCATCTTCCTCTTCGTCATCTTCAAACGGTTCCCATAATAGTTTTAAGTCAGCCAAAACCATGTCTACATTGGCTTCAGATTTAGTTAACTTAACCCTTAAATCTTTTACATCTATGTTTTTTTTCTCTAATTTGTAAAGAAACTTCTCTGCTTTTTCAAATTTCTTTTCTAATTTTTTCTCTACAACTGCCCCTTTGCTTTTAAATTCTTTAACATGGTCTTTATTGCTAAAGTATTCACTAACACTCATTTTTTCTCCTTCAATTTCGCCTTTTACAACATAAAGACCGATTGGAACTTTTTTGTCTTCTGCTTTACGCATCTCAACTAAAGTTGCTTTTATTATAGCGACATTTACATTTTGAAGTTCTTCACTTTCAAGAATTTTTTCTTCAATTCTAATTTTTAATCTATCTTCATCATCTTTATCTTCTTCATCATCTTTATATTCTTTATCTTCTTCATCTTCATCGATTTTAATTGTTGTTATTAGCACATAGTCTTCATCGAAGTCTTCTTCGTCAATATAACCTGCATCCACTGCTAATATTACAACGCCTTCAACTGCATCTTCAATGTTTGTTCCTAAAAATTGTTCAAGTTCTAAAGTTTCAGCTTCCTCGTTCATCGCTTTAATACTTACAACTTGATCATTTTTGTTTATA
>JAQYWA010000629.1 GCA_030145265.1 Desulfuromonas sp.
GTAACCGGAGATGCGGGAGGTCATCTTTTTGATGTCCGCCTCGGGGATGCCGAAAACCTTGGCGACTTCCCGCACCGCCGCCCGCCCCTTGAAACCGATCTGGTTAGCGACCATGGCGGTGCGCTGGGTCCCGTATCGGGCAAAGGCAAAATCGAGGACCGCATCGCGTTCGTCCCAGGGGAAATCGATATCGATATCCGGCGGGTCAACCCGGCCGGGGTTAAGAAAGCGCTCGAAGAAGAGGTTGTAACGCAAGGGGTCGACATGGGTGATGGCCAGACAATAGGCCACCAGGGAGGCGGCCGCGCTGCCACGGCCGCAGGTGCGGGGGGACTGGCGGGCGATCTCCTCGACCACCAGAAAATAATGGACGAACCCCTTGCTGCGGATCAGTCCCAGCTCCATGGCCAGCCGTTCTTCGGCTCGGGAATCGATACGGCCGTAACGCCAGAGCGCTCCCTGCCGGGCGCGGCGTTCCAGTTCGGCGTAAGCCTGATCGGCTTGCATATTGTTAAAGGTCGGGAAAATCGTCGCCGAGAAATCCCAATCGGTTTTACACCGGTGGGCGATCTGCGCCGCATTTTCGAGCGCTTCCGGGCAATGAGGGAAATGCTCGGCCAGCCGCGCTTTCGACAGCAGGCGGTCGGTTGCCTTTGCGGTCTCCTCGGGAGCGAGGCGGCTCAGCTTGCTATTGAGGGCGATGGCCCGCAGCACCCGGTGCAGCTCGAAGTCTTCATCACCCAGCAGTACGGCGCGGCTGGTGGCGACCGGGGGAACCCCCAGGGTGCGGGCGAGCTTCAGGGCCTGCTCCATCGAATACCCCGGGGAGAGCTCGACATACAGGTCATCCGGCGACTGCCGATGCAGGGGCAGCAGCACCTCCGGGTCGTCGCTGAGGATGATCAACCCGCTTCGATAGACGGCCAAGCGCTCGGGGAGGATGAAGTCCTTTCGACAGTGGAGTTCGGACAGCAACCGGCAGAGGTTGCTGTAGCCTTCTTCGGTTGCGGCCAGCAGCACGGCACGATGGGGACCGCTGATGGCTTCGGCGCCGATGATCGGTTCGATCCCGCTCCCCCGGGCCGCTTCGAGAAAGTGCGGGATGCCGTAGAGGCCGTTGCGGTCGGTCAGGGCCAGCCG
>JAQYWA010000630.1 GCA_030145265.1 Desulfuromonas sp.
TCTTCGGCGCCATCGGCCAGGGCCAGCTCTTTAACCAACAGCTTGCGAGCCAGTTCGAGGACCTTCTTTTCACCGTAGGAAAGCTCCTTGCCAACCTTGATCTGATACAATTCCCTGAGCACCGAGGCCACCTCGAACAGGTCGCCCGACCGGATCTTGTCGTTATACTCACGCTGTCGACGGCTCCAGGAAGCGACCAGGCCGCAGCCCGTATCCTTTTCTTCGAGCAGGTCGTAAACTGAGGAAACGCTGTCTTTGTGGATCAGGTTGCGCAAGCCGACATGATTGGCATTGCCCACTGGCACCATGATAGTCATATCGCTATCAACGATGCGCAGAACGTAAAAATCATGGCGCTCGCCGGAAAACTCCTTGGATTCGATCGCTTCAATTTTCCCCACACCCTGAGTTGGGTAAACGGCCATCTCACCTACCTTGAACATTCGGGTTCTCCTTCCATTCGCATTTGGCAACAATAGCACACACACCCTCTACCGTCAAGGCAAGACTACGAAGAAACAACTACTTAGCCATTCTGACCTGTTTTACCTTGCTCACCTGGTACATTTTCATGATATAAAAAATCGGTTTTTTAATGGGGAAAGGAAGAAGGAAGAGGGGAAGAAGGGAAAAGAGAAAATCGTTAAACCCTCTCC
The DNA here is from genome assembly GCA_030145265.1 of Desulfuromonas sp. GTDB lineage: Bacteria > Desulfobacterota > Desulfuromonadia > Desulfuromonadales > Trichloromonadaceae > Trichloromonas. Next base: position 657 of record JAQYWA010000630.1, read on the forward strand.
CTTCTTCCTGACTTTACCCCCTTCTTCCTGCCTTTAATCGTTTTTCAAGGAGAAGTTCATGCGAATCGCCGTTGTCGGTGCAGGAGCCCTCGGCCTTTATTACGGCGCCATGCTGCAGCGCGCGGGCCAGCAGGTCAGCTTCCTGCTGCGCCGCGACTACCAGGCCATTACCCAGAGGGGACTGACCGTCACCTCCCCCAACGGTGACTTTCATCTAGATACCGTGCGGGGCTTTCGCGATACCGAATCGATGGACAAAATCGACCTGGTGCTGGTCGGCCTGAAAACCTTTGCCAACGACCGGCTGATCGAACTGCTGCGTCCCCTGATGACAGGCGACACCGCGGTGCTGACCCTGCAGAACGGCCTCGGCAACGAAGAGTTGCTGGCCGAAGCGTTTGGCACCGAGCGGGTGCTGGGCGGCATCGCCTTTCTCTGCTCCAACCGCGGCGAACCGGGAACGGTCCACCATCTCGGCCAGGG
>JAQYWA010000150.1 GCA_030145265.1 Desulfuromonas sp.
CTTACCGCCCTTATTGGTTTCGCTGACCTGCTCAAAGTGGGACACTCGCAGGGGATGGATGAGGATGCGCTGGAGATTCTGGCCGTGATCGAAAAGCAGGGCCACAGGATGACGGCGATGATAGAGGATCTGCTGGCCCTGGCGATGGTTGGGACCTTGGAGCGGCCCGACAAACCTGTTGATGCCGACGAGGTGGTCAATGGGGTGCTCTTGGAATTGGGAGATCAGCTTGTCAGCTCCGGGGTGATGGTGCAGGTGGGTTTCCTGCCCGAACTCCGCGCGTCTGAAACGCTTCTTGCCCAGATGTTTCAAAACCTGATCGTCAATGCCGTCCGTTATGCCGGGACAAACGGAAACCCCATTGAAGTGGGAGGCGAACAGGAGGGGACGAGGGTGCGCTTCTACGTTCGCGATCACGGTCCCGGCATTCCGGCCGAGGAGCGCAGTCGTATCTTCGAAGCATTTTTTCGGGGAGCTACGGGGAAGAACATTGCGGGAACCGGGGTTGGGCTGGCCTCTGTGCAAAAAATTGCCCGATTTTATGGAGGAAAGGCCTGGGTTGAAGAAACCCCCGGCGGAGGCAGTACCTTCTGGGTGGAGATGGCTGAGGCATGACCGCCCGAAGTGCCCCGGGACACTTCAGCAAAAGAAAAGGGGCCCCTGCCAATCTGGCCGGGGCCCCTTTTTTTTTGTTGGGATGGTTTGCCGAAGGAAGGCGGCCCTATTTTCCGTTCGCGTTAATAGCGCCCTTGAGGATTTGACTCGGCTTGAACGTCAGGATGTTCCTGGAAGATATTTCTATTGCTTCGCCGGTTTGCGGGTTGCGTCCGCGCCGCGTCGCTTTATTTTGGACGACAAAATTGCCGAACCCGGCGATTTTGATCATTTCCCCCTCTTCAAGGGTCGACTTCATCAGATCGAATGCCGCTTCGACAATCTCGGCGGTGTCTTTTTTGGAAAATCCAGTCTTCAACCAAATGTTTTCTATCAGATCCGCCTTGGTCATCGTCTCTCCCCCCCCTCTGGTGTTCTGCATGTAACCGAATTTACGTAGATTTATATCACGGGATACCGGGCGAAGCAACCTCATTCATTGATCCCTGCCGCCACGCAGCAAATAGGCGACAAATCATGGCTGTGGCGGCTAGCCAAATCCTGGGATGCTGACGCCTGGATGGCGGGAAAAACTCGGTTTCGGCCGGACCTGGCTTGATTTAACACAGCCGCAGCTGACCGTCATCATCGGCCTCGAATTCTGAATCCTCCCTGACCGGAACCGGTGCCTGGTTGGCAGGTGCAGCAGGCACAGGGATGATCAGCTCTTTTTTTTCAATCTCTGCGGGCTGATTTGCCGCTGCGGCTGCCCGTATCCCGTCATCGACTGCCCGCTTTGCCAGCTTGTCGCAGCGCTCATTGAAGGGATGCCCGGCATGGCCGCGCACCCATTTCCAGCTGACCTCATGTTTGCGGGACAGGGACGCAAGCTGCTTCCAGAGATCCTGGTTGGCGAGAGCGTCCGGGGTATTCAGTCGATCGTTGCGGAGCCAGCCATGAATCCACTCGCTCATCCCCCGCACCAGGTACTGTGAGTCGCTGAATACGCGCACCGAGCTCGGGTTATTGAGGGCTTCCAGCCCCCTGATCGCCGCGATAAGTTCCATCCGCTGGGAGGTGGCCTCGGGCTCGAAACCTTTCAACTCCTTTTCGTGCTCCCCGTAGCGCAGGACCACGCCATATCCCCCGGGCCCCGAAGCGGTTCCCGAGCCGTCGCTGTAGAGCTCGACCATGCCCGGTGCCGGCGGGGTGAAGGCGATCTCCAGAGCTTCAAACTCCAGCTCACGCAACAGGGGCATCAAGTCCGAGAGGTTCGGAGTCTGTTTCTGCAGATCGGCAAGGGGAACCTCCAGGGCCACATCATAGCGGACGGTTGCCAGTCTTTTCGAGAGCCGGGCCTGGTCTTCGTAAGTCTGCAGGTTTTCCTTACGCTTCTTCCCGCTGACCAGGCTTTTCCACTCGAGGACGCTTTCGAGGGAGCCGAATCGCTGCACCAGCTCGGATGCGGTTTTCTCTCCGATCCCGGGAACTCCCGGAATGTTGTCCGAGGTGTCGCCGGCCAGCCCGAGAACATCCGGCACCAGCTCCGGAGGGACACCGAAGCGGTCGAGCACCTCTTGTGGTCCCGACCGCTGATCTTTCATGGTGTCGAGCAGACCGATCCTGTCGCCGACAATCTGCATCAGATCCTTGTCGCCGGTGACGACCGTGACCTCGATGCCTTCAGCGGCATAGCGGCGGGCCAGGGTGGCAATCACATCGTCGGCCTCAAACCCGGGAGCTTCGAGGGCCGGGATATTGAGGGCAGCTACGACCTGCTTGATGTACGGAAGCTGGGGCACCAGCTCCTCGGGCATGGCATCCCGGTTCGCCTTGTATTCGGGATAGATTTTCCTGCGGAAGGTTTCTTCCCTTGGGCGATCGAATACGACGGCCAGATAATCGGGACTGTTCTCCCGAAGCAGGTCCAGCAGCATCCTGGTGAAACCGAATACGGCATTGGTCGGCATGCCGCCAGAGGTGGCAAGGTCCCGGATACCATAATAGGCGCGGTAGATGTAACTGGACCCGTCCAGTAAATAGAGCTGCGGCGATAATTTCACATGCACTCCCGACGTATGTATTTCGGCTGTTTTAAGATCGAGGTTAGAATCGCATATCCTGAAAATTCAGCAATATTTTTTTACCAGGAGGCTGTCGCAATTTGGGATTTGAATAGTTAACCCTGAAAGATATTCCCTGAGTCAGGCGCAATTTGCAGGGGCTGGGGGATCCTGAACACTTTTCGAGGCTTAACAGGAATCCTTTGGCTGGAGCCATAATTTTACCCGGCTGTTTTTCTCCGCAAGAGAGCTATCGAGATCTTGCTGAAAACTTGAGATCACCCCGATTTGGAAAAAAGCTAATATTTTTTTCTGCCGCTGGATTTGACGTCCCCCTTTTTTTTGTTAGGGTTTGTTCTCATTCATGTTCACATTTTCGCCAGAAAGGGGCCCGAGGAATGATTTATCGCTACAATTCTCCAGTTGGATCTTTCACACTCCGCCCTGATGGGAGTGGGCAATTCGAGTTGCACATAAATGTAACATTTCTAGCCTCTTATCGAACACCAGAGGCGGCCGCCCTTGATGTCTCCTTGCATGCTACGGGCTGGAAAGAATGGGATCTTTTTCCCGGCCATGAAGGACCACAGAACTTATTCGAATGGGAACGGTGGCGAATTCGCAGGTCTTCGCCTCTGGGGAAGATGGCTGTTGCCTGACTTATACGCAGGTGTTGAAACCCTTCAGGTTCGCACAGCATCTAATACGCATGACAAGATCCGAACGGGCGGCCTGAAGTCTCGGCCAAAATCGTCCTCAACCCATCATTCAAAAACGATACACACAAAACAAGAGTCCTCAGGTCTTATCGACTTGGGGGCTCTTTCTCATTCCCTTCACAAACCCCTCTTCAATTCAGTGCGTCTGGCTCAAGTCAGCGGCCGGGGCTGAAAAGCCGGTCGAAGGTCTGTTCCTGTTCGGGGGTGCCGATGAGGATCAGGCCGCTCTCCGCTTCGAGGCGGGTGTCCGGCGCGGGGGAGACCAGTGTTTCGGCGCCTTCCGGCGGTTCGATGGCGACAATGGAGCAGCCGGTCTGTGGGCGCAGGCGCGAGTCGGCGATGGTCTTGCCGGCCAGGGCAGCGGGCAGCGGGCGGCGGAACACGGCGATCCCCTCGGTGAGAAAGGCCGATTCCTTGTGCTCGAGCAGGTTCATCAGGATGCTGGCCCCGACCGAGGCGTTGGAGACCACGAAGTCGGCGCCGGCGGCATAGAGCTGGTCGACGTTTTCATCGCAGTTGGCCCGGGCGACAATGCGGATGTGGGGGTGCAGGTGGCGGCTGGTCAGGGTGAGAAAGATGTTGGTGCTGTCGTCGTTGGTGGTGACGATCACTCCGCTGGCCCGCTCGATGCCGGCCTGATTGAGGGTACGGCGGCCGGTGGCGTCGCCGTAGACCGCGACATGTTGGTCGCAGCTCGGATTTTCTTCGCGGTCGACCAGAATGAAAGGGATCGGCTTACGGTCGAGAAAGCTGGCGGCGGCGCAGCCGATGCGGCCGTGGCCGAGAATGAAGATCAGCTCGTCTTCGGTGACCTCGCCGGTCAACTGTTCGAGCGTGGCCAGCTGGTCGCGGGTGCCGGCTAGCACCAGCAGGGTGCGTTCACCGAGGATTGAATCGCGGTTGGGCGTGGTGAACTCGCCCCGCTCCCACAGGCCGATGACCGCCAACCCGGTCTGCTGGCGGATCTGGGCTTCTACCAGGGTCTTGCCGGCAAAGGGGGTACCGTAGACGGGGATTTCAGCGATCTGCAGGCTGCCGAAGGAGTCGAGCACATGGGCCAGGGCCCCGCGGGTGGTGGCCCGGGTGCCGAGGTAGCGGCCAAGGATCTTCTTCAGCGGGATGACCTGGGTGGCCCCGGCCAGGCGCAGCAGTTTGACGTGTTCCGGTTCGTTGACCATGGCCGCAATGGGGGTTTCGCAGAGGGAGCGGATGGTCAGGCAGAGGTTGGTGTTGTCCGGGTCGCTCAGGTTGGCAATGACGTAGCGGGCCGCTTCAACCCGCAGGCCGGTCAGCACCTGGGCATCCGATGATGAGCCGTAGACCACTTTGAAGCCTTCCTGTTCTTCGAGGTGCAGGGCCTGCTCGTAGTCGGCGGACACCACCACAAAGAGCAGCTTGCGCGACTGCAGCTTGCGGATCAGGGCCTGGGTGACCGGATCGACGCCGAAGATCAGGATGTGGCCGCTGGTCTGCGGCGGCAGTTCGAAGGTCGGTCGATAGCGCAGGCGCTGCTCGATCCAGGGGGCGAGAAAGAGGCTGATCAGGCCGAAGGGCAGGATGATCAGCAGAAACACCACTCCCGAGATGGTCACTATCGCGGCGAAGATGTAGCCGGGGTCGGAGTGGAAGGTGATGTCGCCGAAGCCGAGGGTGGTCATGACCGTGATGGTCCAGTAGGCCCCGGCGATGAAGGAGAACTCACGGCCTTCGAGATGCCACATGAGGTAGCGGAACATGAGGGCGTAGACCAGGATCATCACCAGCAGAAAACCGCAGTAGAGCAGCAGCACCTTGAGGTTTTTGCGGGCCCGCCCGCGCAGAAAATAGGCGAGTTCGGAGGCGATCGATTTCATGACATGTCCTCGTCGGCCGGGTAGATGCGGACCCGGGTGTCGTAGTAGGTAGCGCCGTTGCCGACCTTGCTGATCCGGTCGCAGGTCAGCAGGTTGACGCTGCTCCCCGAGTCAAGCCACTTGCCGCGGGGAAAGACCAGCGTATCACGTCGCTCCGTTTCCGCCAACCGCACCCGGCCGCAGATCCGGCCACGCTCGTTTTCGACCCAGGCCAGCTCCCCTGCGCCGAGCCCGGCCGCGGCGGCGGTGTCCGGATGGATGCGGAAGGCCACCGGCTGCTGCTGGTCGGCCGGGGTCATTTCCGAACCGAGCCATTGCGGCGGCGCGATGGAGAGGAGGCTGAGGGGA
>JAQYWA010000631.1 GCA_030145265.1 Desulfuromonas sp.
CTCGGCTACCTAGTTGAGGAAACCGGGCTGAAACCGGCCCAGGTTAACAATACCGTCGAACTCTTTCGCGAAGGCGCGACTGTCCCCTTTATCGCCCGCTACCGCAAGGAGCGCACCGGCGAGCTCGACGAGGTGCAGATTCGCACCATTGAGGAGCGGCTGGCCTATTTTGGCGAGCTGGAGGAGCGTAAGGTTACCGTCCTCAAGTCGATCGAAGAGCAGGGTAAGATGACGGCCGAGCTCAAGACCCGTATTGAGACGACCCGGCAGAAGACCGAGCTGGAAGACCTCTATCTTCCCTACAAGCCGAAGCGGCGGACCAAGGCGACCATCGCACGCGAGCGAGGGCTTGAGCCGCTGGCCGAGCTGATCGCCGCTCAGGAACTGCAGAGCGGCACTCCCGAAGATGTCGCGGCGCCCTTTGTCGATCCGGCCAAGGATGTTCCCGATGCCGCCACCGCGCTGGCCGGGGCCGGTCATATCCTTGCCGAGGGATTGAGTGAGGACGCCGACGCCCGCGCCCTGGTGCGTCAGTTGACCTCGACGCAGGGGGTGTTCTGTTCAAAGGTGGTCGCCGAGAAAGCTGGTGCGGTGACCAAGTTTGAAATGTATTACGACTATCAGGAGCCGATTCGGGAGATACCCTCGCACCGTATGCTGGCCATGCGCCGCGGCGAAAAAGAAGATGTTTTGCGCCTTTCTATTGTGGCCCCCGAGGATGAAATTCTACTGCGCCTCAAGGCCCGACTGCTGAAAGGGGCGAGTATATTTAAGCCGCTGCTGGAGGCGGTGGCCGAGGACGCTTATCGGCGGCTGATTTCCCCCTCCATCGAGGTCGAGCTGCGCCTGGAGGCGAAAAAGAAAGCCGACGAGGCGGCCATCGAGATCTTTGCCCAGAACCTTAAAAATCTGCTGTTGTTGCCGCCGGCCGGCAGCAAGCGGGTGCTCGGTGTCGACCCGGGAATGCGCACTGGCTCCAAACTGGCGGCAGTGGACGAGACCGGCAAGTTTCTCGAGCACGTCACCATCTACCCCCACACCGGCGAAGCGAGGGTGCCGCAAGCCAAGAAGGATTTGCTGCGGATGATCCAGGCCCATGCCATCGAGATGGTCGCCATCGGCAATGGTACCGGCAGTCG
>JAQYWA010000151.1 GCA_030145265.1 Desulfuromonas sp.
CGCGATGGACACCCTTGCCGTTCAGCTAACGGTTCCCGTCATCAGGGTCCGTAGGGGACTTTCACCCCCAAGTCTCCAGTTGGACACCACATCCAACCGGATGGCGTTTACACGCCACGCGCCATGCCTGGCGCACCAAAAAAAACCGGGGAGGCAAATTAATCTCCTCCCCGGTTGTATAGTTGTCTTCTTCCCACTTGTCCTGAATCTACTGCAGCACCTCATACCGCCTTTCGATGACCTTGCGAAACTCGGGACTGGTCGCGGACCAATCAAGCACGTCCACCATGATCGGCAAATCAGAAAGGGAAAAGGCTTCCTTCAACTGTGCGACCCGCCTGGAATCAAGTTTCTGTGCAGCGACCAGAACCAGATCCAGGTCAGAATAGCGCCTGGAGGTGCCATCGACGCGCGATCCGAAAACCCGGGCTTCACATTCAGGCACATGGTCCCGAAGAATCCTGCGGACTTCGTCCAGATATGTCTGATCAAGATCAATCATTCATTTTTTCCAGTTGAGCCAACAGATATCTGGCCTCACCGACAAAGCCGACCGCCGTGTCGTAAACCTCCTGCGCCCGACTTTCATCGTAAGTATGCGGGGTCAGATTACGGGCTTCGGCATAATCAAACCAGAGGGTCGGATCGGATATCAAACCATAGCGGGCCGCCATCCGGAACAGGTCCTTGCGAACCAGGGGGTCGGCGTCTTCGGGCGACCTGTTAAGTCGAATCCAACGCTGGATGAATTTCCAGCAGAGTTCAAAAGTGAATTCGAAATTCTGGATAACCCCGGCACGCAACCCCTTCTGCACGACCTCATCCAGTCCGGCCATAAACTCATCATCCCGGACCCGCTTCAGGAGCTCCTCCAGAGAACCAATCGCCTTTTGCAAACTGCTCAAGTCAAGCACGTCAGAACCCCTCCGTGCAACACGTGGCTGCAGAAACATTGTTGACCATTTCATCGACTTTTTTTTGAGGATTATACACGAACTTCATTGATGATACATGGATTTTCTTTTCCTTTGCCCTCCAAGCGCTCCCCTGCTATCCTCTTTCGCGACTGTTTCCAAGGACAACCCCATGCGAATTTTGCACACCTCCGACTGGCATCTCGGCCGCCAGTTTCATAATGTTTCGCTGCTCGACGACCAGCGTCTGGCTTTAGCGCAGATCATCGACATCATCCGCACCCGCCAGGTCGACGTGGTGGTGGTGGCCGGCGACATCTACGACCGCTCGGTCCCCCCGGCGACGGCGGTGGAACTACTCGACGACACCGTCAATACCATCTGCCACGAACTGCAGGTTCCGCTGATCCTGCTCTCCGGCAACCACGACGGCCCGCAGCGGCTGGGCTTCGCCTCGCGGCAGCTGGCCGGAGCCGGGCTGCACGTGGCCGGGCCGCTGTGGAGCGTGCCGCAGCCGATTATGCTCACAGGGGATGCCGGTGAGGTGGCCTTCTATCCGATCCCCTACGCCGACCCGGCCACGGTACGCAATGTTCACGACGTCGAGGTATCGAGCCATGACGAAGCGATGGCCTGCCTGCTCGACCAGGTGCGGCAGGACAACGGCCCGACCCGACCCTGCGTAGTGATCGCCCACTGTTTTCTGGCTGGCGGCGAGGTCTCCGAATCAGAACGCCCGCTCTCCATCGGCGGCGCCGACCAGGTGTCGCCCGAGCATTTCAAAAACTTCAGTTATGCCGCCCTCGGCCACCTGCACGGCCCACAGTTCCGGGGGGCGCCGCACATCCGCTACTCGGGTTCGCCGCTGAAATATTCCTTTTCCGAAGAACGCCAGCGCAAGTCGGTCACCCTGGTCGAACTCGATGCCGCAGGAGAAGCCACGATCGAGCAGATCCCGCTGACGCCGCGACACGACATGCGCACCCTCGAAGGCTCCCTCGCCGAACTGCTGGCGGCGGGGCAGGATGATCCCCGCCGGGACGACTACCTGCTGGTGCGGCTGTCCGACACCCACGCCATTTTGGATGTGATGAGCAAACTGCGCGAGGTCTACCCCAACGTGCTGCACCTTGAGCGTCCCGGACTGATGGCCAGGGGCGACGGCCTTGAGGTCAGCCGCGACCGCCTGAAAAAGGGGGAGATGTCGATGTTCGAGGATTTCTTCACCCAGGTCAACGGCAAAGCGCTGAGTGAAGAACAGGCGAAAATCGTCACCGACACCCTCGATTCACTGCATCGGGAGGAGCCCTGATGCGCCCACTGACCCTGACTATGACCGCCTTCGGCCCCTTCCCCGACGCCGAAACCATCCGCTTCCTGGAACTTGGCGAGAACCCGCTCTTTCTCATCAACGGCCCCACCGGCTCGGGAAAGACCACCATCTTAGATGCCATCTGCTTCGCCCTCTACGGCAAAACCACCGGCGACGAGCGCGAAGGGACGCAGATGCGCTGCGACCTAGCCGCCGCCGACACCCTCACCGAAGTAGGCCTCGAATTCGAGTTCTCCGGCCGTCGCTTCCGCATCCGCCGGGTACCGGAACAGCAGCGCCCCAAATCCCGCGGTGAAGGGACCACCACCCAGGCCCCGGAAGCCCAATTCGTCGAACTGCTTAAAGGCGGCGGCGAACGCCTTATCGTCTCCAGCAAGGTCAGCGAGGCGACCCGCGAGATCGAAGAACTCACCGGCCTCTCCGTCGACCAGTTCCGCCAGGTGATGGTGCTGCCGCAGGGCAAATTCCGCCAGCTGCTGATGGCCGACTCAGGGGAGCGGGAAAAAATCTTCAGCCAGCTCTTTCAGACCCGCATCTACAAGCGTTTGGAAGAGAGTCTCAAGGCCCGTTCCGCGGAAATTCGTCGGGAACGGGACGAACTTAAAAATATCCGCAAAGGTATTTTGGAAGGGGCCGAACTGGAGAGCGTCGAGGAGTTGGAGCGGGAGTTGGTGGAACGGATCACCGAGACGGAAGCGGCCCGGCTGCTGAAAGAGGATAAAGAAAAAGCCTACGGCGCAGCCGGCATAGCGCAGCAGCAGGCGCTCAGTCTGGAACAGGCCTTTGCCGAACTGGAACGGCTCACAGCCCGACAGGCCGAGTTGCTCGCCCAGCAGAAAAACTATGCCGACCAACGCGCCCGCCTGACTGCCGCCGAACAGACCCTCAAGCTCAAGCCGCTGTTCGACGAGAAAATCCGCCGCCAGAAAGAGCTGCAGCAGGCCGAAACCGAGCACGCGCAAGCCACCACAGCCAGAGATAGGGCACACGAGCAGTTGACGCAGTCCGATCAGGAACGCCGGGCCGCCGAACAACTGGCCGCCCCCCTCGATGCCGCCAAGCAGGAGGTCATCCGGCTGGAAGGGTTGCGCACTCGCGTGAGCGCCCTGGCCGTAGCACGGCAGGCACTTGGGCAGGCAGAATCGGCGGCGAAAACGATTCAGCTCTCCCGGCAAAAAGCCGAAGCGGACCTGCGGGAAATTCAGCAGAAACGGGAAACGACAGAGCAGAGACAAACCCTCTGGCAGGAGGAACTGTCAGCTCTCGGCGACAAGCAACTTCAGCAAAAACTCTTGGCGGACCAACTGGCCTCCCGCCAAGAGCTGGACAGTCTGCAGCGTCAGCATAGCCAGTATCTGGCCGAACTGGAACGGGCAGAAGCACAGGGGAAACGACTCCGCGAAGAACTCGATGCCCAGGACAAACAGACCAAGGTCCTGGAGCTGGCGTGGCACCAGGGACAGGCGGCCATCCTTGCCGCCGAGCTTCAGGAAGGCCGCCCCTGCCCGGTCTGCGGCAGCACCGACCATCCGGCACCAATCCACAGCGAAGGGCCGTTGCCGTCGCAGGACGAACTGGAACTAGCCCGCTCCCGCACCCAGGAAATCAGTCAACGACTGGCCACCGCCCGCGAAGCTTACGGCGAAACCCGGGGCAAGGTGATCAACAGCCAGAAACTGCTGGGCGAGCTACAGGCCAAACTCGGCGAGGCGGCGCAACTCTCCACAACCGACCTGCGAAAAAGTAATGACCGGCTGAAACGGGAAGTGGATACGCTGCTGGCCCGGCGCAAAGAATTGGCGACACTGACCGACACCCTCCAGCAGCTCAAGCTGGCAGAAGCCGGGGCGCGACAGAGACTCGACCAGACCGACAGCCAGAGCTCCGACTCGGCAACCGCATTGGCTACGGCCAAAGCCCAGGTACAAAGTGCCGAACAGGAATTGCCGGAGGCCTATCGCGCTGCCGGCGCCCTCGACCAGGCTATCGTCCGGGCTCGAAACGAAGCCGACGCCCTGGAGCAGCGGATTACTGCCGCCCGCGAAAACCATAAACAGGCCCATGGCCTTTGGGAAGCGGCCGGCGCCACCCTCGTCGCGGCTGAAAAAACCCGAGGCAGTGCGCAAGAGTCGCTGGCCGAAGCGCTGGCCAGTCAAGAAGCTGCATTGGCTGCCAGTCCTCTGGCCGATGAGCAGGCCTATCGCGACGCCCTGCTCGAAGAAACTCAGGCGACTGCACTCAGGCAATCGATCACCGATTACGACCAGCAGTGCGAGCGCATCACCGGAGCACTGGAGCAGCAACGCACGGCGGTTAAGGACCAGTCCCGCCCCGACCTGGAACGGGTCTCTGCCGAACTGCACCAGACCGAAGCGGCGAAAAACGAAGCCGACACCCGCTGGCAACAACTCGCCAACCGTCTGAGCCAGCTACTGAAGACTCGCACCAAGCTGGATCAAGCCGCCGCCGAGCAGGCCGAGCTCGATCGCCGCTACGCCGTCATCGGCACCCTGAGCGACGTGGCCAACGGCCAGACCGGCAACAAGATCAGCCTGCAGCGCTTCGTCCTCAGCGTGCTGCTCGACGACGTGCTGATCGAAGCCAGTCATCGCCTGAGCCTGATGAGCAAGGGCCGCTACCAGCTGCTGCGCAAAGAAGACCGGGCCAAGGGCAACAAAGCCTCGGGACTGGAATTGGAAGTCGAGGACGCCTACACCGGCAAGGTAAGGCCGGTGGCCACCCTCTCCGGCGGCGAAAGCTTCATGGCTGCGCTCTCCATGGCCCTCGGGCTCTCCGACGTGGTGCAAGCCTACGCCGGCGGCATCCACCTCGACACCCTCTTTATCGACGAAGGATTCGGCAGCCTCGACGCCGAATCCCTCGACTTGGCGATCCGCACCCTCATCGACCTGCAGGCCACCGGCCGCATGATCGGGATCATCTCCCACGTGGCGGAGCTGAAAGAACAGATGCCGCTTCGCCTCGACGTCATTGCCGACCGCGACGGTAGCCGGGTGCAGCTGGTCAGGCCTTAGTCCCCAAAAGTCCATTTTCAATCTACCCTTGTCATCCGAAAGCGAAGTTAAAAAAGATTGTGCAAATGCGAAACTTCCGACAACAATGGTAATCAAGTATGGTTGCCCATGAATAGCCCTTCAAATAAATACCCCACGAGATAACAGCAGACATTATCCACCTTCTCCAATACCAACAGAGGTGCCGCATGCATAAAAGGCAAAAGAGAATGAAGATCTGCATCAATACCGGCGGTGGCGACGCGCCGGGTTTGAACGCCGTCATCGAGGCGGTGACCATGGCCGCCTACAACCG
>JAQYWA010000152.1 GCA_030145265.1 Desulfuromonas sp.
AGCGCGACGGTCTGGCTGTAGCGCAGGTTCTCTTCGGTGTAGGTCTTGAAAACACCCTGGGAGAGATATTGCTCGTCCTTCACGCCGGTCCAGACCTGCTGGCCTTTCTTGGCGACGATGGTCGCGGTGCCGGTGTCCTGGCAGATAGGGAGTTCGAAGTTTGCGGCAATTTCGGCATTGCGCAGAAAGGCCATCGCCACTCCCTTGTCGTTCATCGACGACTCGGGATCCTGCAGGATCTTGGCGACCTGCTCGTTGTGTTCGGGGCGCAGCATGAAGGAGACGTCCTTCATCGCCTGGTTGGCGAGGACGGTGAGGGCCTCGGGGGCGACCTTGAGTACGTCTTTGCCGTCGAATTGAGCGACCGATACGTACTTTTCAGATCCGGGGACCTTGTAGTACTTGGTCTCGTCTTTGGCCAACGGGAAAGGATCCTGGTACTTGAACTCCGGCATGGGCATCTCTCCTTTTTACGGTATTGAATTGGCGGCGAAACCACTTTCGCCGCGCTCGTAAACAGACGGTCTGGTAGTATATAGAAGTTGTATACATTTGTCGATATTAAGATGGGCCGGATGGGAAAATTGGGATGTTGTGGTATTCTTTCATTAGATTGAACCCAAGTCCAATGCATGGAGGTACCGTCATGTTCGATAAAAACGCTACCAGGGTCGCCATTGTCGGTGGAATGCGCACCCCTTTTGTCAAGGCCGGCACTACGTTCAAGGATATCCCCCCCCTCCAGCTTTCTTCCCACGCGGTGAAGGGCGTGGTGGATAAATTCAACCTCGATCCCGCTCAAATTGACTTGTTGGTATGGGGGAGGGTGTTGCACGACCCCTTTATCTCCAACCTGGCGCGGGAGATCGTTTTCGATTTGAAGCTGCCGGCCTCGATCCGCGCTCACCTGGTGTCCAACAATTGCATCACCGGAATTCACGCGATAACCGATGTCGCCGACGCGATCGGCCAGGGACGAGCCGAGATTGGCATCGCCGGCGGGGTCGAGTCGATGTCGACGGTGCCGGTGATGTTTGGGCGGGAGGCTTCCGCGATTTTTCTCGAGGCAGGGATGGCCCGTTCTCTGTCGGACCGGCTCAAGGTGCTGGCTCGGCTGCGGCCTCGGCATTTCTTCCCGGTGCCACTCTCTTTCCAAGAACCATCAACCGGGCTGACCATGGGGCAGCATGCTGAAATCAGCAATAAGGAGTGGCATATTTCCCGCCAGGAACAGGACGAGATCGCCCTGCGCAGTCACCTGCGGGCGGCGGCAGCCACAGCCGACGGACGGTTGCCGGCGGAAATCCACCCCTTGGTCGGAATTGCGAGGGATACCATCGTACGCGGCGATACCAGCATGGAAAAATTGGCCAGTCTGGCGCCAGTTTTTGATCGTTCGGCGGCGGGTACCATTACCGCCGGTAACGCCAGCCCCCTGACCGACGGGGCATCGGCGGTGCTGCTGATGTCCGAGCAGCGCGCCTCCCGCGACGGTCATGCGCCGCTGGCCTTTATCCGCGCTATTGAATATGCCGCCATCGACCCGGCCGATGGCCTGCTGATGGCGCCTGGGCTGGCGGTGCCGCGGTTGCTGAAGCGTACCGGCTTGAGCCTGGCTGACATTGATCTGGTCGAAGTGCACGAGGCTTTTGGCGGCCAAGTCGCCTGCAATCTGGCCGCCTGGGAAAAGGGCTGGAAGGATGAGGCCATCGGCCAGGTCGATCCGGAGCGGCTTAACGTGCTCGGCAGTTCCATTTCGGTCGGGCATCCGTTTGGTGCCACCGGCGGCCGCATCGTCACCACCCTGGCCAACGAAATGGCACGGCGTAATGCCCGTTACGGGCTGGTGTCGATCTGCGCCGCCGGGGCCATGGCCGCAGCGATGCTTCTCGAACGCCCGTAAGCCCAGGAATATTTTCAAAATCGAGTGGATTTTGCTGGGCATCCGTTGTAGTTAATAAATAGTCTCTCGCTAATTGAGATTTTTAATACCTATCGAATCTGCCGGTGCACTGGAAATTACCGTTGCATTGAGTATTTTTAACGCATTGTGCTGTTTTGTACCGAGACCCTGGTGTTTCGCCCCCAGACGTTTTGAGGGCGGGCAAAAACTCGCTTCGCTCAAACATTTGCCCACTTGTTTCTCAAAACGTCCATGAAGCTCCGGCTGCGTCACAGGGGGAGGGGGCAATTTCGACCTGCGGTGTAATGTTGGCGGTAGCTGTTGCTTTATTGGTTTTCCACTCAACAGCATTTGAACGAAATGTTCTATCGCGACGTGCCGGGTCGCGCCCCAGCGACAGGTCAAATGCCAAGCCCTCGCTACGAAGCGGCGATGGAGTTTTGCTCACTAACGGTTATCGGAGCACTGCCCATTGCGACAGTATTCGCCCCGCGAAGGAGCCATTTTTTGCTTCCTTTTTGTTGGCTTGGACAAAAAGGAAGGCGTCTGGCGGGACGCGACCCGCCGGTTTTAAAGTTTCAAACAAGAGGACAGGCACCTGCGGAGCCAGTCCCTGGTGGTCCGTGACTATGTCGTTTTGTTGTATATTGGACCAAAATCCTGGGGTTTCGCCCCAGACGGCGACTTACTCCCTTTGCTTGCCCAAAGCGAGTAAGCAGAGAAAGGGCACCCCGCTCCTTGCCCTACGGGTTCCTTTCGCCACGCAGACATTTTGAGGGCGGGCAAAAACTCGCTTCGCTCAAACATTTGCCCACTTGTTTCTCAAAACGTCCACGTAGCTCCGGCTGCGTCACAGGGGGAGGTGGCACATTACAAGCCTCCTTTAGGGGCTATTCGCAAGCCACCTGCTATGCAGGTGATGGTCTATCTGTCGGAATCAATAAGCGTGTGGGCTTAGGGCCCGCCGCTTTTTTATCGGGGATGTCATGCAGAAACTGCTGAAACAAATACTGACTTCGAAAGTCTATGAAGCCGCCGTGGAAACACCACTGGATGAGGCACCGGTGCTCTCGGCGGCACTGAATAACCGGGTGCTGCTCAAGAGGGAAGACCTGCAGCCGGTTTTTTCCTTCAAGCTTCGCGGGGCCTACAACCGGATCGCTCATCTTTCGACCGAAGAGCAACAGCGGGGGGTGATTGCCGCATCGGCCGGCAATCACGCCCAGGGGGTGGCGTTTTCTGCCCAGAAGCTGGGGATCCGGGCCGTTATCGTCATGCCGAAAACGACACCACAGATCAAAGTCGACGCGGTCCGGCGCATGGGGGGCGAGGTGCTGCTGCACGGCGACAGTTATTCGGAGGCGCAGGACCACTGCAATCAACTGATCGGGCAGACCGGGATGGTGTTTGTTCATCCCTTCGATGATGAACTGGTGATTGCCGGGCAGGGGACCGTGGCCGACGAACTGTTGCGACAAACTGCCGGGCGGATGGATGCCGTTTTTGTGCCGGTCGGCGGTGGCGGTCTGATTGCCGGCATGGCCGGTTATCTCAAGGCTCTCTGCCCCGAGGTGAAAGTCATCGGTGTCGAACCGGTGGACAGTGATGCCATGTACCAGTCGCTGCAGGCCGGACGCCGCGTGAGTCTCGACTCGGTGGGGATATTTGCCGACGGTGTGGCGGTGCGCGAAGTCGGCCGGTTGACCTTCGACCTGTGCCGCCGTTTTGTCGACGAGATCATTCGGGTTGACACCGACGAGCTGTGCAGCGCCATTAAAAGTATTTACCAGAGTACCCGTTCCATTGTCGAACCGGCCGGTGCCCTCGGTATGGCGGGGCTGAAAAAATATGTTCGCGACCACAAAGTCTCTGGGCAGACCCTGGTGGCAATCAATTCGGGGGCCAATATGAATTTCGAGCGCCTGCGCTACGTTGCCGAACGGACCCAGAGTGGTGAGAAGCAGGAAGCCCTGTTCGCCGTTACTATTCCAGAGCAACCGGGCTCGCTCAAGCGTTTCTGCGTCGAAATAGGCGAGGAGCGCAACATCACCGAATTCAATTACCGGTTGGCGGGGCGCGAACATGCCCATATTTTCGTCGGTCTGTCGATCCGAGATGAAGGGGAACGACACGCATTCAGTCAGCAATTAAAAGATCAGGGGTTCAATAATGTTGATCTGACGGACAATGAACTGGCCAAGACCCATATCCGCTATATGGTCGGCGGTCGTTCTGCCGAGGCCGGCCACGAGGTGCTGTACCGCTTCTGGTTTCCAGAACGCCCTGGGGCGCTGACCCGGTTTCTTGGAACCATGGGGGAAAACTGGAACATTTCACTGTTCCATTACCGGTTGCAGGGGGGGGATTACGGGCGGGTTCTGATCGGGCTGGAAATTCCCGCAGGTGAAGAGAAAGCGTTCCGGGCATTTCTTGATGATCTTGGTTACCGTTACGTCGAAGAGTCGGCCAATGAGGCCTATCGGTTGTTCCTTTGAGTCGATCCGTGGCGAATTGCTGTATGGAATTGTTCGACAAAATACATGTTTATACGGATTGACCGGAATGCCTTCATCTAGTAAATTATAACAATTATCTAAAAAATAATTTTAATGAGCTAATTAGCGCTTCCATCGGTATCTAAAGGTTTTTCATGAAGCCGACCGTTCTGGTCATTGATGATGATCGGTTGATTCGCCAGATTCTGGAGGATATGCTCAATAATGCCGGGTTCAACGTGGTCCAGGCGTCCGGCGGTGATGAGGGCTGCCGGGTTGCATGCGAGCTTCTGCCGGACGTGGTTCTGGTCGATCTGGTCATGCCAGGCCGTGACGGTCTTTCTGTATGCAGCTGGCTGCGTAAACAGTCAGCTCTGATCCATACGCCGATCATCCTGATGACGGCTTATCAGGATGTGGAAAAGTCGGTTAATCCTTTTCCGGTTGGCGCCGACGATTATGTTTCCAAGCCCTTTGACCGTTGCGAATTGATCGCCCGCATCAAGGGGAATCTGCAGAAAAAACAATTCTTGAAAAAGAAGGACTGCAAGGCGAGGCACTATGACGCTTTGCTTGAAATTTCCGAGGCGGTAAATGCATCGATCGATGCCGGCACCGCACTCAAGGAAATTGTCCGAAAAATCTCCCAGCACCTGGATGGCGTGGACCGCTGTTCCATTGCCCTGATCCGCGAACACGAAGATTGCGGATATGTCGTGGCGACCACGGCCGATCTTCTTCGGCCTTCGTTTCGCATTGATCTCAAGAATTATCCGGAAATCCGTCAGGTCATCCACACCGAGCGTCCCCTGTTGATTGATGATGTTTCGCACAACCCGTTGATGGCCGATATTCTGCCGGCCCTCGTCGGCCGCAACATCAGCGCGATCATGGTCTTCCCGGTTATTCACTCCCAGCGGGTCATTGGCGCGATGATCTTGCGGATTGCCCACCTGGATGATGAGGATGTCTCCCGCGAAGACATTGCCTTCTGCAGGTTGGTTTCCAATTTGGTGGTGACTGCACTCAAAAGTACCAATTTTTTTGATCTGATCTGGGAAGAGGCCGAATCGCTTCGCAATGCCAAGCTTCGCCTCGAAGAAAATTTGAAGGTCAAGGAGGTTTACGAGCATATTTTCGAAAATGCCTCCGAGGGGCTGATGGCCTTTTCGCC
>JAQYWA010000632.1 GCA_030145265.1 Desulfuromonas sp.
CGCGGGAAGATCCGCCTCACCCATCGCCGCTACCGGCGCGATTTCTATCCGGTGGATGCGGCTTGTGATTGTTACTGTTGCCGTAACTTTACCCGAGCCTATCTGCACCACCTGTTCAATGCCAACGAAATCCTTTCCGCGATTCTGTCGGCAATTCACAACGTGCATTTTTACCTGAACATGATGGCCGGTGCGCGCTCCGCCATCGAGCAGGGCCAGTTCAAGGCCTTCAAGGAGGAGTTCCTCGGGCTTTACGGTTTTTCCGGCCCGGAAGGATCTGACCGCTGACAGATTGAGCTGACAGGGAAGAGGGATGAACGAAAGAAAATCGGGTCTGCTGCTTGATGCCGATATGGTCCGACGACTACGGTCGGCGTTGACGGCCTCCGGAGCGGAACTCTTTTCGTTGCTGCAGGACCCGGTCGCTGAAGTTCTGCGGTCGCTGCTGAAAAACTCTCGCTTGAGCGAAGACCATCTGCTGGTTCTGCTCAAGCGCCGGGACCTTACCGAAGACCTGTTGAAGGCGATTTCGCAGCTTAAGCTGGGGGAGGGGAGCCATCGAATCAAGGTAGCGCTGGCCAAAAACCCGGGAACGCCCGGTACGGTGCTGCAGTCGCTTCTGCCTCAATTGTACCTGTTTGAACTGCTCGAACTCTGCTATCTTCCCGGGGTGACCCCGGATCAGAAGGTGGCCGCCGAACGGGTCATTCTGCAGCGCCTGCCGACTACTGCCATGGGCAATAAGATCACTATGGCCCGACGCGGCACCGCGACCCTGGTCGATGCCCTGCTGAAGGAGGGGGATATCCGCCTGATGGAGCCCTGTCTGCAGAACCCTCGTCTCCGGGAAGTCTCCATCCTCCAGTTTCTGAATGGTCCCCATGCCACTGCCGAAACCATTTCGGTGATCGCCCGACACCCTCGCTGGAAGCAGCGGCCGAATCTGAAAATGGCCATTCTCAAGAACCGAAAAACTCCGGCCGTCTGGTTCACGGTCTGCTTGCCTACGCTGAAAACGCAGGATTTGCACGCCCTGGTCGCTTCCAGAAAGTTGGCGCCAGGGCAGAAGCAACTGGTTGACGAGGAATTCAAAAAGCGCGGCCTTTCCTGATTTATTCGCTTAATCAAGTGGATAG
>JAQYWA010000153.1 GCA_030145265.1 Desulfuromonas sp.
CGTTTCGGGACAAAAATATCAGAGCGCCTTGAACGCCTTGGCAGCCGCCTCGATGGTGCGGTCGAGGTCGGCGGTGGAGTGAGCGACGCTCATGAATCCGGCTTCGTACTGGCTCGGTGCGAGGTTGATTCCCTCGTCGAGCATGGTACGGAAAAACTTGGAAAAAATCTGCGGCGCCTCAGGCGAAACGTCGGCGAAGTTGAAGACCTCTTCGGCCTGGAAGTAGGTGCAGAACATGCCGCCGACCCGCTGCAGCGAGGTCGGCACCCCGGCCGCCTTGGCCGCTTCGCGCAGGCCCTTCGCCAGATAGGCGCTCTTCTCTTCGATCTGGTCGTAGAAACCGGGCTCCTTGAGCAGCTTGAGGGTGGCGATGCCAGCGCTCATGGCCAGGGGGTTGCCGGAGAGGGTGCCGGCTTGGTAGATGCCCCCCTCGGGGGAGAGTTTTTCCATGATCTCGCGCTTGCCGCCGAAAGCGCCGACCGGCAGGCCGCCGCCGATGATCTTGCCTAGGCAGACCAGGTCGCCGCGCACGCCGAAACGCTCCTGGGCGCCGCCGAAAGCAACCCGGAAGCCGGTCATGACCTCGTCGATGATCAGCAGGATCCCTTCAGCGGTGCACAGGTCGCGCAGCCCCTGGAGGAATCCGGCCCTGGGCGCCACACAGCCCATGTTGCCGGCGATCGCTTCGAGAATGATGCAGGCAATTTCGCCCTTGTTAGCAGCAACCATCGCCTTGGTTTCATCGAGATCGTTGTAGGTGGCGGTCAGGGTGTACTTGGCGAAGTCGGCAGGAACCCCGGGCGAAGTCGGTACGCCAAAGGTGGCTGCGCCGCTGCCGGCCTTGACCAGCAGCGAATCGGCATGACCGTGGTAGCAGCCGTCGAACTTAAGGATCTTGTCGCGACCGGTGTAGCCACGGGCCAGACGGATGGCGCTCATGGTCGCCTCGGTGCCGGAGGAAACCATCCGCACCTTTTCGATATTGGGATAGGCCTCGCGGACCATCTCGGCCAGGGTTATTTCCTTTTCGGTCGGCGCACCGAAAGAAGCACCACTGGCGGCCGCCTGCTGGATTGCCTCAACCACCTTCGGATGGCAGTGGCCGAGAATCATCGGCCCCCAGGAACCGACGTAGTCAATATAGGCATTGCCGTCGGCGTCGTAAATCTTCGAACCTTCGGCCCGGGCGATGAAAATCGGGTCGCAGCCGACCGATTTAAACGCGCGGACCGGGCTGTTGACCCCGCCGGGAATAATTTTCTTGGCTTGAGCGAAGAGCGCCGCGGATTTCTGGTGGTTCATGGATGCCCCCTATACTGGTTGATCGGCCATAGGACTGCGGCCGCAAGGTTTAAGATACGAATTCCGAGGCTTAACACAGCCCATTCCCCTTGTCAAGAAATGCGCCAGCCCGCTGACATGCGCAGGCAATCCCACAACATTGACAAGCACAACTTTTTCTTTTTTCATTATTGTGTACAATATATTACCTTAGTTACCGGAAACCTCCGTGTTTTTGTTTTCTTTTGAAACCCTCCATCTTCACCGGCGCAAAAATTTTATCGCAGGCGTTAACTCTATGATCAAACGCATTCTCATCACCATCGTTGGACTACTCATCATTGTCGGCGTCATCGCCGGCATCAAGGTTCTCCAGATCCGCAAGATGATCGACGCCGGGGCCCAGTTCGCTCCGCCGCCCGAAACGGTGACCACTGCCGTGGTGCGCAGCGAATCCTGGGAATCGCTGCTGACTGCGGTCGGCTCGCTGGAGGCGGCACAGGGGGTCATGGTGGCCGCCGAACTCCCCGGCAAGGTTAAAGAGATCCGCTTCGAAGCTGGAACGAAAGTCCGCCAGGGGGAGTTGCTGCTGCGCCAGGACCTCTCGACGGAACAGGCGCAGCTTCCAGGCGCCGAGGCGACGGTGGAACTGGCCCGGCTCAACCTGAACCGGATGCGCGAACTACTGGCGCAGAAGATCATCTCCCCGGCCGAACTTGACAGCGCCGAGGCCAACCATCAGCAGGCGCTGGCCGCCGCGGACAACATCCGCGCCACCCTGGCCAAAAAAACCATCCGCGCTCCCTTTACCGGCCGACTCGGCATCCGCCAGGTCAACCTCGGCCAGATTTTGCAGGAAGGAGACGCCATCGTCTCGCTGCAGGCCCTCGACCCGATTTACGTCAATTTCCTGCTGCCGCAGCAGCAGCTCGGCCAAGTTCGTGTCGGTCTGCCAATACGGCTGACCACCGACGCCTTGCCAGGACAGGACCTGCGCGGCACCATCACCGCCATCAATCCCGAAGTCGATGCCGCCACCCGCAACATCCGCATCCAGGCGACAGTGGCCAACCCGGAGGAAAAACTACGGCCGGGGATGTACGCCAGTGTGGCGGTGGAGCTACCAGAACAACTGCAAGGACTGGTGATCCCGGCCACCGCGGTGCTCTACGCCCCCTACAGCGACTCGGTCTTTGTGGTTGAGGAAAAAACGGACGAAAAAACCGGCAAAAACAGCCTTGCGGTACGCCAGCAGTTCATCCGCCTCGGTGCGAAGCAGGGCGATTTCGTCGCCGTGACGACGGGATTGAAAGAAGGGGATACCCTGGTCAGCACCGGGGTCTTCAAGTTGCGCAACGGCCAAGCCGTGGTGATCGACAATACCCTGGCGCCGGAGTTCCAGCTCGCGCCTAAACCGGAGAACAACTAAAAAAAGCCAAAGCGTCTCACGCCCGTTCGCTCCGATCTCTCGAGCCCGCAGAGTTCGCAGAGTAAAAGAAAAAACAAGCTTTTCTCTGTGTCCTCTGCGTGCTCGAGCGACTGCAAGGAGCGGGCGAGAGGATGCTTTTAAACCTTAGGCCACCCGCATCATGAAATTCACTGACCTGTTCATACGCCGTCCGGTGCTCGCCCTGGTGATCAGCTTCGTCATCGTCATTGCCGGACTGCAGGCGGTTCGCTCGCTCAACGTGCGTCAGTATCCACGTAGCGAAAATTCGACTGTCACCGTCACTACCGTCTACGTCGGTGCCAGCGCCGACCTGGTGCGCGGGTTCATCACCACGCCGCTGGAGCGGGCCATCGCCGCCGCCGACGGCATCGACTACCTCGAATCCCAGAGCAAGCTCGGGCTGTCGACCATCACCGCGCGCCTCAAACTCAACTACGACGCCACCAAGGCGCTGGCCGAGATCAGCTCGAAGGTCGATCAGGTGCGGGCCGACCTGCCGCCCGAGGCCGAGGTGCCGGTCATCAACATCGAGTCGGCCGACAGCCAGTTCGCCTCGGCCTACCTCAGCTTCACCTCCGACATCCTGCTGCAGAACGAGATCACCGACTACCTGGTGCGCATCGTCCAGCCACGCCTGTCGGCGCTGGAGGGGGTGCAGCGGGCCGACATCCTCGGTGCCCGCACCTTCGCCATGCGCATCTGGCTCAAGCCCGAGCGGATGGCGGCCTTCGGCATCAGCCCGGTCCAGGTGCGCCAGGCCCTGGCCGCCAACAACTTCCTGGCCGCCCTCGGCCAGACCAAGGGGGCCATGATCCAGGTCAACCTCACCGCCGACACCAACCTCAACTCGGTGACGGAGTTCCAGCGCCTGGTGGTGCGCGAGCAGGACGGCGCCATCGTCCGCATCGGCGACATTGCCGACGTTTCGATGGGGGCGGAAAACTACGACGCCGAGGTGCGCTTCTCCGGACAGACCGCCGTCTTCATGGGGATCTGGCCGCTGCCCAACGCCAACTCCCTCGACGTCATCAAGCGGGTACGGGTGGAGATGGCGGCGATCCAGCGGGACCTTCCCAGCGGCCTGCAGGCACGGGTCGCCTACGACGGCACCGAATACATCGACAACGCCATCCGCGAGGTGGTCAAAACCCTCAGCGAAACCCTGCTGATCGTGGTCATCGTCATTTTTCTGTTTCTCGGCTCGCTGCGCTCGGCCTTCATCCCGGTGGTGGCCATCCCCCTGTCGCTGATCGGCGCGGTCTTTCTGATGCAGGCCTTCGGCTTCACCATCAACCTGCTGACCCTGCTCGCCATCGTTCTCTCCGTCGGCCTGGTGGTCGATGACGCCATCGTGGTGGTGGAGAACGTCGAACGTCACCTGAGCGAAGGACTTAAACCTTTCGACGCCGCCCTGCTCGGCGCCCGCGAACTGGTCAGCCCGATCATTTCGATGACCATCACCTTGGCAGCGGTCTACGCCCCCATCGGCCTGCAGGGGGGACTGACCGGCTCGCTGTTCCGCGAATTCGCCTTCACCCTGGCCGGCGCGGTGACGATCTCCGGGGTAATCGCCCTGACCCTGTCGCCGATGATGTCGGCCTACCTGCTCAAGCCGGGGCTGACGGAGCATGGCTTTGCCGGCAAGATCGCCCGCGACTTCGCGCGCTTCCGCAACGTCTACGGGCGCCTGCTCGACCTTACCCTGCGCAGCCGACCGGCGGTCTACCTGGTGTGGATTCTGCTCAGCGCCCTGGCTGTGCCGATGTTCATCATGTCGCCGGCAGAGCTCGCCCCGACCGAGGACCAGGGGGTCATTTTCGGCATTCTCGACGCCTCGGCCAACGCGACCCTCGACCAGACCAGCCGCTACGCCGCGGCGGCCAACCAGGCCTTTTTAAGCATTCCCGAGACCGAATTCACCTTTCAGATCACCTTCCCCACCTCCGGCTTCGGCGGCATGGTCACCAAGCCCTGGGAAGAGCGCGAGCGCACGGTGTTCCAGATTCTCCCCGAGGTGCAGCAGAAACTCCACGCCATCCCCGGCATCCAGCTCTTTCCGGTGACCCCGCCGGCGCTGCCCGGCGGCGGCCAGTTTCCGGTCGAATTCGTCATCGCCTCGACCGCTGAGCCGGAACAGATTCTCGACTTCGCCCGCCAGATCCAGTTCAAGGCCATGGGCAGCGGACTGTTCGCCTTCCCGCCGATCATCGACGTAAAGATCGACCAGCCGCAGACCGAATTCGTCATTGATCGCGACAAGGTGGCCGACCTCGGCCTCAGCCTGCAGCAGGTCGGCGCCAACATCGGCTCGATGGTCGGCGGCAATTTCGTCAACCGCTTCGACATTGCCGGCCGCAGCTACAAGGTAATCCCGCAGATTCAACGGGTCGATCGGCTCAATCCCGACCAACTGCAGAACATCTACATCAGCGGCCGCGACGGCGAGCTGATTCCTCTCGCCACCGTCGCCAGCCTGCGCAACACCACCGTGCCGCGCTCACTCAACCGCTTTCAGCAACTCAACGCCGTCAAACTCAGCGGCGTAGCGGTGCGCCCCCTCGATGAGGCGCTGCGTTTTCTCGAAGGAGAAGCCGCGAAAATCCTCCCCCAAGGCTACGTGCTCGACTATACCGGTGAGTCACGCCAGCTGCGCACCGAGGGCAACCGCTTTGTCCCCGCCTTCGCCCTCGCCGTGGTGCTGATCTTCCTGGTGCTGGCGGCGCAGTTCAACAGCTTCCGCGATCCCTTCGTCATCCTCGCCGGCTCGGTGCCGCTGGCGATGTTCGGCGCGCTGATCTTCACCTTTCTGAAAATGCCCGATCCAAGCGT
>JAQYWA010000154.1 GCA_030145265.1 Desulfuromonas sp.
GTATGCCGGATCATGGATTACGGCAAGTACAAGTATCAGGCGAGCAAAAAAGCTCAGGAGGCCAAGAAGAATGCGGCCAGGGTCGAGCTTAAAGAAGTCAAGATGCGACCCAAAACTGAGGAGCATGACTTCCAGTTCAAGGTCAAGCATGCTCGACGTTTTCTCGACGAGGGGAACAAGGTCAAGGTGACCGTCATGTTCCGCGGTCGCGAAGTGACCCATCCCGAGTTCGGTCGGCGACTGCTCGAAAAAGTGACAGTAGAGCTTCAGGATATCGGCGTGGTTGAGACAACGCCGCGCATGATGGGGCGCTTCATGTCGATGGTTATTACCCCTAAGAAATAGGCATCATGGGTGTCGGCTGCGTTAGAGCTGCGGTCGAACACCAATACATAAAAGGAGATGGCTTAATGCCCAAAATCAAAACCAACCGAGGGGCTGCCAAGCGGTTCCGCAAAACGGGCGCCGGCAACATCCGTCGCAACAAGGCTTACACCAGCCACATTCTCACCAAGAAATCGACCAAGCGCAAGCGTGAGCTGCGTCAGGGAACTCTGGTACACAAGGCAGATGCCGGCAACATCAGTTGCCTGATTCCCTACCTGTAGGACCAGATTCGGCTTTAAGTCCGTGAACTGTGGGGAAAATAGTCTCCCCCTTCAGATCCGGCAGCGGCGTTGCCGCTTATTCAAGAGCACATAAGGAGAATGATATGCCGAGAGTAAAAAGAGGATTCAAAGCGAGACGCAGAAGAAACAAGGTCCTGAAGCTGGCCAAAGGCTTTCGTGGCGCCCGCGGTAAATTGTTCCGCAGCGCGACCGAAGCCGTCGATCGTGCACTCAACTATGCTTTTCGTGACCGAAGGGTCAAGAAACGGGACTTCCGTGCCCTCTGGATCGCCCGCATTAACGCGGCGTCCCGGGACAACGGTTTGTCCTACAGTCGCCTGGTTTACGGCCTGAAAAAGGCCGAAATTGGTCTCGACCGTAAAGTTCTGGCGCAGCTTGCTGTGACAGATCCAGCAGGGTTCGGTGCTGTTGTAGAAAAAGCCAAAGCCCAGCTTTAGAATGCAAGCCGAAAGGAGAGACGGGGGCAACCTCATCTCTCTTTTTTTCTCGTGAGTCATCTGCGATGGAAGCCTTCTGGGTTTCCATCGTTTTATTATAATGGATCGGAACCGTTATGAAGGAAAGACTGCAAGCGATGCTGGATACGGCGCGCGGCGCCGTGAGCGAGGTTGAATCCGAAAAGAGCCTCCAAGACGTCCGGGTACACTACCTCGGCAAAAAAGGCGAGATGACTTCCATTATGAAAAGCATGGGGGGGCTCTCTCCTGAGGAACGTCCGATTGTGGGCGCTCTTGCCAATCAGGTTAAAGAAGAACTCGAGCAGCTGATCGAAGCCCGCCAGGGTGACATCCGGCAGGTCGAAATCGCTCGGCGCCTGAAAGAGGAAACCATCGACGTAACTCTCCCTGGGCGACGTCGTTTTGCCGGATCCAAGCATCCAATCACCCTGGTTACCGAGGAAATCGTTGAAATTTTCTCATCGCTCGGGTTCGGGGTTGCGGAGGGGCCGGAGATCGAAAAGGATTTCTATAATTTCGAGGCCTTGAACATTCCCAAGGATCACCCGGCCAGGGATATGCAGGACACCTTCTATGTCTCCGACGACATCGTGCTACGCACCCATACGTCGCCGGTGCAGATCCGCACCATGCTCAATCAGCCTCCGCCGGTTCGGATTATCGCTCCGGGCACGGTTTATCGGCGAGATTCCGATATAACCCACAGCCCCATGTTTCATCAGATCGAAGGTTTTCTCGTCGACCACAAGATAACCTTCGGCGATCTCAAGGGGATCCTGACCACCTTCATCAACTGTTTTTTCGGGGAAAATGTTGGCGTGCGATTCAGGCCTTCTTTTTTTCCGTTTACCGAACCGAGCGCCGAGGTGGATATCCAATGCGTTATCTGCGGCGGCAAGGGGTGCCGGGTATGCAAAAACTCCGGGTGGCTCGAAATCCTCGGCAGCGGCATGATAGATCCCGAGGTCTTCAAATCGGTCAATTATGATCCGGAAGTCTACAGCGGCTTCGCTTTCGGCATGGGTTTGGAGAGAGTCGCCATGCTCAAGTATGGCGTCAACGACCTGCGCCTCTTCTTCGAGAACGACATCCGTTTCCTGAGACAATTCTAGGCAAAAAAACGCTATAGAATCAGAGCCATGCTTCGGACTCGCTGATAAAGGACTTGAACAAATGATTGTTACCTATAACTGGCTCAAACAATACGTTGATTTTGATTACTCTCCCGAAGATCTTTCTCACCGCCTGACCATGGCCGGCCTTGAAGTTGATTTCATGGAAAAGCTGGGGGAGGGGCTTGACTCGGTTATTGTGGCTCGGCTTATCTCTGTAGATTCGCACCCAGAGGCGGATCGTCTTACTCTCTGCCAGGTGGACACCGGTTCGGCAACCATTCAGGTCGTCTGTGGTGCTACGAATCATAAGGCCGGAGACCTGATTGCCCTGGCCCAGGTTGGTTCTGTATTGCCCGGTGATTTCAAGATTAAAAAATCAAAAATTCGGGGTCAGGAATCATTTGGCATGCTTTGCTCCGAAAAAGAGCTCGGACTGACAGAGGAAGCTGATGGGATCATGATCCTTCCGCCGGGCTTACAACTTGGAACCCCGGCATTCGAAGCTTTAAGCCTTAAAGATGTGCGCTATGAACTGGGACTGACTCCGAACCGGCCTGACTGCTTGAGTGTGGTCGGGGTGGCCCGCGAGATTTCGGCTATGGTTGCAAAACCGCTGAATCTCCCGGCTCCGAAGATTGTCGAAGCAGGTGCGCCCATCGACGTTGAAACCTCGGTGACCATTGTTGATCCCGATCTCTGCCCGCGTTATGCCGCCCGCCTGATCAAGGGGGTAAAGATAGGCCCTTCGCCAGAATGGATGGTCCGTCGCCTAGAATCGGTCGGCATGCGTTCGATCAACAACGTTGTCGATGTGACCAACTTTGTTCTGCTTGAACTCGGCCATCCTCTCCATGCCTTTGACTACAACCTGCTGCGCGACCGCCGTATCGTCGTCAAGTCGGCGGCCGAAGGTGATGTTTTTACAACCCTCGACAGCCAACCTCGACAGCTGGGCAGCTCTGACCTGACCATTTGCGATGGTGAAGGACCGGTTGCGCTGGCGGGTATCATGGGAGGGGAGAATTCGGAAATCAAGCCGGAGACTACCGACGTGCTGCTGGAAAGCGCCTATTTCAATCCCAACACTATTCGGCGGACCAGCAAGCGTCTTGGAATTCATACTGAGTCGTCGCATCGATTCGAGCGCGGCGCCGATGTAAACATGGTTCCGCTGGCCCTCGACCGGGCAGCGGAACTGATTGAGCAACTGGCCGGCGGAACCGTTGCAACTGGCCGGATCGATGCCTATCCCCGGCAGATGGCAAAGAAAACGTTGACACTTACGGCATTGCGCACCAGTGAAGTGCTGGGGATGCATATCGATGCGCTCGATATCAAAAGGCATCTTTGCGCCATCGGTTTTGATGTTGAATTTGCCCATGACCGGGAGGATGGAGCCCTCAACGTCACGGTTCCTTCGTTTCGTCCAGATGTTGAGCGCGAAATTGATTTGATCGAAGAAGTGGCGCGTCTCAACGGCTACGACAACATTCCGGTTACCATGCCCGCAAGCCAGTTGATTTGTCACCAGGGCCCGTCTCATCAGCAGCAGGTGCGCCGCTTGCGCGACTACATGGTTGGCGCAGGTTTTTCCGAGGTTATCAATTATTCATTTGTTAGTAATGGCTGCTGGGATCGTATTTCCTTGCACGCCGATGATGCTCGGCGTAAAACGGTCCGGGTACTCAATCCCCTGACTGAAGATCAAGCTGTCATGCGGACCTCGCTCGTTCCGAGTGTGCTGGATACTATTGCCCGAAATCTCGCCTATCGTAATAATGATCTCCAGATTTTTGAGCTCAGGCCCGTATTTCATTCCGTCGACGGAAGTGACCTGCCTGCTGAGAACTTACGCCTGACAGCTGCGCTGTGCGGTCACCGGGCGCCCGAAGGCTGGGCTCATGATCGTTCAGACGTTGATTTTTACGATTTCAAAGGAGTGATGGAAGGGATTCTCGCTCAGTTCAATATCACCGGTGTGCAATGGGCCGGTGGTGAAACTGAACCCTTTTTGCACCCAGGGAAATCCTGCGAAATCCGCATTCAGGGAAAGTCTGTCGGCACCCTGGGGGAGGTGCATCCGCAAACCCTCGAAACATTCGAAATTGATCAGCCTGTCTACCTCATGGATCTGGACCTTGCGATGTTGCTTGCCCTGGCTGGCGAGCATCCCGGGTTCCAGCCCTTGTCACGCTATCCTGATGTCTATCGTGACAGTGCCTTCCTGATTGATGATGAGGTCAATGCTGCCCGCGTCTTTGAGGTGCTGGGCGGCATCAAAAACAAAAATGTCGAAGAGGTGGTGCTATTTGACCTCTATCGCGGCAAGGGGGTTCCCGAGGGGAAAAAGAGCCTTGCAATCCGTGTGCGCTACCGCTCTCTTGAGAAAACTCTTACCGATGACGAGATTCAGTCAGTTCACGGTAAAATAGTGCGTAGTCTGCAAAAAAATCTCGATGCGGAGATTCGCTAAAAAAACCGGTTGATATGCTCAAAAGCATGTGCTATAAAAGTCCGTAAATTCAAGGACCTGTGTATTTTTTGTGCGGAGGAGATATGACCAAAGCGGACCTGATTGAAAATGTTTATCTTAAAACCGGCTTTTCCAAGAAGGAATCCGCTGAAATTGTCGAGATGGTTTTCGATATCATGAAAACCAATCTCGAAGAGGGGGAAAAGATCAAGATTGCCGGTTTTGGTAATTTTGTCGTCAAGGAAAAGGCTACCCGCAGGGGGCGCAACCCTCAAACTGGTGACGAAATCGAAATCACCTCTCGGCGAATTCTCACCTTCAAGCCCAGCCAGGTACTGAAGGGCTCCATCAACGGAGAAGAGTAAGGATCATTTCACGACCAGCGTGAAAACATGACATCTGATATCCCGGACAAGTTGTATTTTAAAATCGGCGAAGTTGCTGAATTGACAGGCGTCAAGCCTCACGTGCTTCGTTATTGGGAGTCTGAATTCGCTGTTTTCAGTCCGACGAAGAGTCGAACTAATCAGCGACTTTATCGTCGCCGTGATATCGAGCTTGCTCTCACTATCAAAGATTTGCTTCATCGCCAGCGGTTGACCATCGCCGGTGCCAAAAAAGTTCTCAGTTCAAAAAAAACTGGGGGGGCAGGGGAGAATACCTCGCCTCTCCAGTCGGCTCACGACAGACAGTTGCTGCAGGAAATCCGTCGTGAACTGCTTCGTTTACGCAACGCGCTGGGTTCCCCTCCTGACTCTCACTGATTACAATTACCCCACTCAGAGGTTTTATTGAGGATCCTTGTAACCAACGACGATGGCATTTTGTCGACCGGGATCACCACTCTGGCCAGACGCTTGTCATCTCTCGGACAGGTGACCGTGG
>JAQYWA010000633.1 GCA_030145265.1 Desulfuromonas sp.
CGTAGCTGAGCCTGGAAACGCTCGGCGTCCGACCGATACTGGAACCCCATGACGAAATCATCGGCATAGCGCACGATGTAGACTTCGCCCCGTGCATGGTGGCGCCGCCACCAGTTCACCCAGAGGTCCAAGGCGTAGTGCAGATAGATGTTCGCCAGTAAAGGCGATATCACGGCACCCTGTGGTGTCCCCACCACCGTCTCGGACCACGCGCCGTCTTCGGAGACTCCGGCTCGCAGAAATTTGCGAATCAGCCGTAGCACTCGTTTGTCGGCGACGCGGTGTTCCACGAACTTCATCAGCCACCCATGATCGAGGCTGTCATAGAAGCCGCGGATGTCCGCGTCCAAAACCCAGCTTACCTTCCGCTGCGTGATCGCGACGTAGATCGCATCCAAGGCCTTGTGCTGACTTCGACCCGGTCTGAAACCGTAGCTGAAGCCGAGAAAATCCTCCTCATAGATAGGCTGGAGGACTCCCACCAATGCCTGTTGAACAATCTTGTCTTCCAGGGCGGCGATCCCGATGGGGCGCTGCTTCCCGTCGGATTTGGGTATCCAGGTCCTTTTGCTCGGTCTGGCCCGATATCGTCCGCAATGAATTTGATCATGGAGCTCGACGAGGCGTTTTTCTAAGCCCTCGCCATACTCCTCCCAGCTCACGTTGTCGACTCCTGCGGCCGCCTTCGGGTTGAGCGACCGATAGGCAACGTGCAGTTCTTCGACGCTGATGTGGTGCAGCAGATTGGTAAAACGAAGTTCCTTGTCCCGCTTCGCTGCTTCTCGTACCCTGTCCAGTCCGCTCGACGCTGCTTCCGGTCCCTGTGTGCCGGTCACGGTCGTCTGGACAAGGTTCCCCTTGGCCGAAGGCCTTTTCTCCACGAATTCCGCCGGTGGTTGGCCAAGTTGTTCTGGTTGAGCACCTTTGTTCGTTCGCTTCATCGATACTATGCCTCCGTCCGACTTCCCAGGCGCGTACATGTCGGATGGTCGGCCTTTGGCCTTCCCCGACCGGACCGACCGTTGGATTACGGTCGGTCACCCCTGGGATCTCCCGGTTTCCGTGCAAAGAGTTTGCGCACATGCACCGGTTCTCTGACTCCGCGGATTCGGAACGCCACTCGCATTAACGCGAC
>JAQYWA010000634.1 GCA_030145265.1 Desulfuromonas sp.
CGTAGTATGCAACTAGTCCTGATTCGTTTCCTTCAAAGATAGTTAACATTGTAGCTGCAATTTCAGTTTTTCCTCTAGCTGTACTAAAGAATCTAAGTTCATCTACTTCTACATTATTTACTACTAGATAACCAGTGTCATTTGCAAATGTTGCTGTACCTGTTGCTTCTTCATTTGCATCAATGTACATTGTTACTACACTTCCACTTACTGATACTGCAATGTGGTGCCACTGTGAATCTGCTATATCTGTACTACTTGTAGCTACTAGAGTACTTCCACTGAGTAACTCAAGTTTTCCTTCACTAGTTACACTTAATTTGTATCCAGTATCTCCTTTAGTAAGGATTTCTCCTGTTATTCCTGAATCTACTTTAACCCAAATTTCCATTGTTGAAGCAGTTCCAAGTACAGCACCCACGTTATGATTTATTGTTGCTGTTCCTGATGTTACATCTAGAGTATTTTCTATACTTGATGTGAATTCTGTAATATCTGAATAATCTCCTGTATGTGTAGTGTCATCAACTAATGTAAATGTTGATTTAACCTTTACATAGTATTTCGTGTTACCTTGAAGATTAAGTCCATCAAATATTACTTCTACTACATTCATGTTAGTACCATCTACGTCTCTAGCTTCAGGAGTAAATACTGTAAATGTTTTAGTATCAAGTGAACTAGTTGCTCCACTATCAGTGAATAATTCTACAATAAACGATTCTACTCCAGCTCTCGCTTCTAGTACAAGTACTAAATCATTAAGTGTTACTTCTTTAATTTCTACAACTATTTGCTTATAACTTTCGTACTGTGCTTCAATCGTTGTATTAGCAGTTATGCTAGTAAAATCTGTGCCACCCTGTGTATCTTTCCATCCTGTAAACGTATAACCTTCTCTTGTAGGATCAGTTGCAGGAATTGTTGCTGCTTTTCCTTCTCCTATTGTTTGAACAGGTACATATTCACCATAGAAATCGTTAAAGATTACAGTATATGGAGTAAGAACTGATAATAATTTAGCTTCAGACTTTTCACTCTCATTTTCTGCTGGGTCTATTGATGTTACTGTTATACTTTGGTTATTTCCTATTTCTAATGCTTTTCCTGCTTCTATTGTTATTACTTCTG
>JAQYWA010000155.1 GCA_030145265.1 Desulfuromonas sp.
CTGCTGATCCAAAACATTAACGACGCCGAAAACTTCAACAAGGTCAGCCGGCTCGGCTTCACCCGCGAGACGGTCATCTGCGCGCCCTTGATGATCAAAGGCGAGCCAATCGGGACCATTACCATGGCCAACCGTCACGACGGCTCTTCCTTCTACGCAGAAGACCTCGAACTGCTGGCAACCATTGCCGCCCAGGCCAGCGTCGCCATTAATAACGCCCAGCTCTACCAAGAACAGAAGGCCAACTACCTGAACACGGTGCAGGCCCTGGTTTCGGCCATCGAGGCCAGCGACGCCTATACACGCGGACACTCCGAACGAGTCACCCGCATCAGCCTGGCCCTGGCCAAACGGCTCAGCCTTTCTCCGGAACGGATCACCCGCCTGGAACAGGCGGCCATCCTGCACGATATCGGCAAGATAGGCATCGACATCGCCCTGCTGCACAAAAAAGGGAAACTGACAGAAAAAAACATCCAGACCCTGCATCAGCACCCGCAGATCGGCGTCAGGATTCTCGAACCGATACAGTTTCTCAAGAACGTTAGAAAAATCATCGAACAACATCACGAACGCTACGACGGCAAGGGCTACCCCAACAATCTGGCCGGAGAAGACATCTTTTTCGAGGCGCGCATTCTGGCCGTTGCCGACACCTTTGACGCCATGACCTCCGACCGCCCCTATCGCAAGGCCCTCTCCTTCGAAACGGCTGTCAACGAAATCCGGGACGTCTCGGGAACCCAGTTCGACCCCCAGGTGGCCGAGGTCTTTCAGGACATGATCGAAAACGGAAGCCTTCGCTTTTAACCGCGAGAGATTATCGATGGCGAAGAAATCAAAGCTCCGAGAACCGGTCCGCAACTGGTCGCTCCGCCACAAGATTCTGCTGCCGTTCTTTCTGATTCTCCTGCTCCTCGGCACGGTAAGCACAGGCAGCTTTGTCCTGCTGATTACCCAGGCGCTGCAAAAAACCGCCAATGACCGCCTGTTTGCCTGCCAGGATGTCATCTTCCGCGAAATCAAAAAGCAGGAAATCCTGCTTGAAACGTACACCGACCTGATCGGCTATGCCTACCTGATCTCGAAAAACGACTCCACCAGCGAGAGCCTCGTCGTACAGCAGCAGCACCTGGTTGAAAAACTGCGCAACACTGATATCAGTGTCGATTTCTATTTAGCGGACAGCCGGGATCAAATCCCCTCGCAGTCGCTGCGCGACCTGATTGACCATGCCGCGCGCAGCGGCCAATCACGCTTTCGTTTCGCCACCGACATCGGCACGATCCCGGCACTGACCGTTGCGGCGCCTCTACCCGGGGGTATTAACCCGAAACACGTCCTGGTATTGCAGACACCGATAAAGCCAGCCTTTCTGCGTACTCACTCGAGCGGTTTCGGGGTACGAACCTCGCTGATGTCGCTCAGCGGCGAAGTTATCAGTTCCAGCGAAACCGGTCACAACCCACCGGTTCTATCCCGGGATGAACTGGAAGAAATTCTCACCGGCAAGCAACTCATCCGCACCAGTTCAACCCCCAGAACCATCAAATACCTTTTCAGTGCCATCCCCCTAGGGACATCGGAACTAATTATTTCGGTCACTGAAATTCCGATGACCGATCTGAACGCCCTGGTCAACAAGCTGACCGTCGAGGGAATCGCCACCCTCCTGGGATTCGTGCTTCTCGGCGGAATAGTATATTACCACCTGCTGCAACGGCAGATCATGCGGCCGGTCGAACGCCTGATGCATGCCACCCAAGCCGTCAGTCGAGGCAACCTGGATTTCCACATCGAAACCTCCGCATCCGACGAACTCGGTCAGGTCGCCAGATCGTTCAACCGGATGACCGAACAACTGAAAACGCTCTACAGCGAAAAGATCGACCAGGAAACCATGCTGGCATCCGCCCAGGAAAAACTCCGGTTTCAAAATATCCTGAGCGGAAAAAACCGGCAGATCGAAAAAACCAACATTGAACTCACCGCCCACGTCAATGAACTGTCGGCACTATTCGATCTGATTCAGCAGATGCTGTCTTCCCTCGATCTGGACATCCTGTTCGGCCGGATACTTCAGATTCTAAAAGATGTCGTTCCCTGCGATGAAGTCGTCCTCCTGCTGTACAATTCGGAAACACAGAAGCTGCTCATCCGCAAAACGCTCGGCATCGATCAAGACACTCTGGAAGGGGTTTCTTTCGGCTTAGATGAGGGCATCACCGGCGAAGTCGCCAGGACCTGGGAAATGATCCATCTGCGCAAGGTTCATGATGACCAGCGCAATCTTCACTACAAAGGCAGAAACGCCACCATAGGTTCACTGCTGTCGATTCCAATGGTGGTCAAGAACGAACTGCTCGGGATCGTCAACCTGCACAAAAACGACGAAGGCGGATTCAGCGACCGGGAAATCCAGCTGGTACAGACGGTCACCGGCCAGGCCGCCATGTCCATCGAGAATGCCCGCCTCTACAACAAGACCCGGGAAATGTCGAACACCGACCCCTTGACCCAACTCGCGAACAGGCGCCATTTTCAGGATGTTCTTGAAAAAGAAATCGCCGAGGCTAGGCGCTATAGCTCAAACTTCAGCCTGATCATGATCGACATCGACCATTTCAAACGCTATAATGACGCCCACGGGCATCTACAGGGGGATGTGGTGCTGCAGGAGGTCGCGCAAGGGCTGCGGAACAATATCCGCGAAATCGATCTGGCAGCGCGGTTCGGCGGTGAAGAGTTCGTTATCCTGATGACGAAAACCAACAAGGAGGGAGCCCGGGCGGCAGCCGAGAAGTTGCGACTGGCCGTGGCCGAGAAGATATTCCCTGGGGCCGAAACGAGCCAACCGGGAGGAAAGCTCACCCTCTCCCTGGGCGTGGCCGAATACCCCGAAGACAGTGACAATGCGACGAACCTGCTGAACCTGGCCGACCAGGCCCTGTACCGGGCCAAGGAAGAAGGGCGCAACCGCACCGTGGCCTGGAACTCGGAAGCGCCCCTGCTCCCCTACCTTTCCGTTCGCCCCATCTTCAAAAACGCCGACTGATTCACCGACGCGGCCGGCCCCGCTCGCCTCTCTGCCCGTCCCCGCCCAGGAGAGTCCGGCCGTCGTTCTCCCGGCTACAGGCTCTCAGCGCCTCGGCGACCAGCTTACGGCTCTCCGGCAACTGCCAGAGCAGCAGTGCTTTCTGCTGTTTTTTTTCCCGTTCGGTGCGCGCCACATGGACCGACTCGCCGGTCAGCGGGTCGCGTCCGGTATAATACATACAGGTAGCCAAAGTGCCCGGGGTGGGGGTAAATTGTTGCACCTGTTCCACCCGCAGTTGATGCTGCTGCATAAACAGGGCGACGTCGACCATGTCGGAGACGGTACAACCAGGATGGCCGGCGATCAGGTAAGGAACCACCGCCTGGCGCAGCCCCAGTTCGCGGCTGCGCTGACGGAATTGTTCGAGGAAATCGATGAACGCCTGCGGGCCGGGCTTGCGCATGACCCGGGTAACTTGTTCGCTGGTCGACTCGGGCGCCACCTTAAGCAGTCCGCCGACGTGATGGGCCAGCAGGGACTCGAAGTAATCCGGCTGTTGCTCCAGCAGGTCGTAACGCACCCCCGAAGCGACAAACATATGCTTAACCTGCCGGCGCTGGCGTATTTCCTTTAACAACCGCACCGCCCGGCTATCTTTAACGACCAGGTGCTTACACGGTTTAGGATAAAGGCATCCGCTGCGCCGACAGGCGATTTTCGCCGACTCGTTGCCGCAGGCAAGGCCGTACATGTTGGCGGTCGGACCGCCAACATCCGTGATCGTCCCGCGAAAATCGGGATGCTTCGTCAAGCGGTCGATTTCGTCGAGAATCGACCCCTCGGAGCGCGACTGAATCAGCTTGCCCTGGTGATGAGTGATGGCACAGAAGGCACAGCCGCCGAAGCAGCCGCGATGGCTGGTTATCGAAAAACGAATCTGCTCGTAGGCCGGAATCGGCGCGCGGTAAGACGGGTGCGGACGTTTCTGAAATGGCAGGGCATAAAGCCGGTCGAGTTCGGCTTCGCCCAGCGGCAGCGCCGGCGGATTGACCACCACCGCACGGGTCCCGTGCAACTGGGCCAGCGGCTTGGCAGCATAAGGGTTGTTCTCGCGCTCGGCCAGGCGGAACGCTTCGCCAAAAGCCGCTGTGTCGCCAGAAACCGCTTCGAATGAGGACAAGGAGACGCAATCGTCCGGCACCTGGCCGGCCATCCATGCGGTGCCGCGGATATCGGTCATCTCCCGCAGCGCTTCGCCGGCCGCCGCCCTTCGGGCCACTTCAAGCAGCGCCGTTTCAGCCATGCCGTAAAGCAGCAGATCGGCCTTGCTGTCGACCAGCACAGAGCGCCGCACCGCATCGTCCCAGTAGTCGTAATGGGCCAACCTGCGTAGACTCGCCTCGATGCCGCCGATCAACACCGAAAGCCCCTTAAAGGCCCCCTTGACCGCCGCCGTATAGGCAATCACCGCCCGGTTGGGGCGAGCCCCGGCCTTACCGCCGGGCGTGTAGGCATCGTCCCGGCGGATCTTTTTGGCCGCCGTGTAATGGTTGACCATCGAATCCATGGCCCCGGAGGAAACGGCGGCAAACAGCCGCGGTCGCCCCATCACCTGTAACGAAGCCGAATCACGATGATCGGGCTGGGCGATGATCCCCACCCGGTACCCTTCAGCCTCCAGCAAACGGGCCAGTAAAGCCACCCCGAAGGACGGATGATCGACGTAAGCATCACCTGAAACGAACAGGACATCCAGCACGTCCCAGCCTCGCGCGTCCATCTCCTCGCGGCTCATGGGGATAAATGAAGATGCTTCCACTGCCCGCTTCAGAGGTCTTGGTCCTTGCCGAATGCGGCCACCAAGCGGTTATAAGTCCGTTCACCCTCCGGTGTGAAAAAGCAACCCGGAATCTCTCCCTTGCCGCGATGATAGATCACGCACTGGCAGCAGTTTCCGTGTTTGTCACAAGCGGTATAGGTGCAGGTGCAATGCTCTTTGGACCGGGTCGAAATGCACTCCATGACAAACTCCTTGCGAACGGATCAGGGGAACAGGGGGACGACCTGCAGCCCGGCCGCTTCGTCCAGACCCAGCATCAGGTTCATGTTCTGCACCGCCTGGCCGGCGGCTCCCTTGACCAGATTGTCAATGGCCGAGACCACGATCACCCGACCGGTGCGGGAATCGCTCACCACGCCCAGATCGCAGTAATTGCTGCCGCGTACGAAAGCCACATTAGGCAGGCTACCCTCGGGATGGACCCGAACGAAAGGTTCCTGCCGGTAATAGGCGGCAAACATTTCGACCAGTTCGGCGGTGTCCGCCTGGCCCTTCAGGTTGGCGTAGCAGGTCGACAGGATACCCCGGCTCACCGGCAGCAGGTGCGGCGTGAAATTGACCGTCACCGGCAGCCCGGCCAACTCGCCCAGAGTCTGCTCGATTTCCGGGGTGTGCCGATGGCTGGCCACGCCGTAGGCCTTGAATCCC
>JAQYWA010000635.1 GCA_030145265.1 Desulfuromonas sp.
TTCGCCCGCCCGAACCCCCACCGTGGCCACGAAGCGCCTCCGTTCAACCCGCCACCGTTGCCGAAAAGCGCAGATACCGGCCGCGACGGCATGCCCCCCGCCGGGGAGCCGTTTTTTGCCTCCTTTTTGGCGGCTTTCAAAAAGGAGGTCGCCTGTCTGGGCGAGTCCCGACGGTTTTGCCTTAGCCGAACTTTCGGCTTTAAAGGGGGACTGTACGGCAGGTTGCAAAAGTTGCACGGATCGGTTAATCTTTTCGTGTAACTTTTTTATTCTGGAGGAAACGATGCCCTTTTCAAGCAAGGATATTGTGCCGCTGAAGGAGATGCGGGCGCGTCTGACTGAACTGGCCGAAGAGGCCTGCACCGGTCAGGAGAAGATCATCACCCGCAACGGCAAGGCTTATGTCGCGTTGATCGATGCCCGGCGTCTCGACTACTACCACCGGCTGGAGCAGGAGAACATTCATCTGGGCTTGCTTGATGAAGCGGCTCGGGGGTGGGATGACGTGGAGGCGGGCGACCTGTTGACGGTGGCCGAACTCAAGAGCCGTTACGGCCAGGATAAATGACCCCCGTTACCCTGCGCGTCACCCGCAACTTTTCGCGCAACCTCGATGCCATCAAGGCCTTTCTGTGCGAAGCCGATGCGGCCGCGGCCTTTGCAGAGCTGCTTGATGACCTCTTTGCCGAGGTTCTCCCCGCCCTCGAAGATTTCCCCGATCTCGGTGCCGACTTTTTTCGACATCCGACGACTTCCCTCGAAGCCCTGTCTCGGACCAGGAAACTGCGTCGGCGCTTGGGGCCCGATACCTTCCTGCGTGAACTTATTCGCGGCGATTATCTTCTGCTCTATGCTCGCCGCGGTCAGGAGGTTTTCCTGCTGTCCATCAGGCATCACCGTCAGCTATCCTTTGATTTCTCCGAGCACTGGCCGGTCTGACGCTATCCGCAACACTAAAGGGACTGGCTCCGAAGGTGCCTGTCCCGAATGGCGCTAGTTTAAGGGGGCGTAGCACGATATCTGTTGCGATGCGGGATCTCTCTCATTTCATATCTTGGCGAGGTCATCAACTGATAATTGTTCGGTCGTCGCTTACGACATCGGGGCTCACTTGGGCCATCT
>JAQYWA010000156.1 GCA_030145265.1 Desulfuromonas sp.
GCGCTGGAAAGAGGTGCAGGTTGCTGTTGAGCAGTGGCGCGCGGAGCATCTCAAGCTGGTGGAGCAGGCCTCGCTGGTTCTTCTTGATGATGTTGAAAGTCTCGAAGCCATTCTGGTTGCGCGGCAACTCGACCATGTCAAATGGGTTGCGGCTCTTGACAAGAGCATCGCAGAAAACCGGCGCTTTGAGAAACAGCTCAATCCTACCCTGTGCGCCCTGGGCAAGTGGCTGCCGAGCTTTAGTTCGGACGATCCGGAATTTAATACCCTGCTGAGCCGGTTCAATGTGCCTCACGAGAAACTCCATGGCCTGGGGGAGAAAGTAAATACCCTGATTGCGCAGACCCGGCCGGATGCCGCCCGGGCCCTGTTTGATAACGAGGTGAAGCCGACCCTGGAACAGATTGAGTCGATGTTTCAGGCTGCCCTGAAGAAGGTCCGGGTCGATGCCGGGCGCCTCGGTGCTGCCATCGATATCGCCTTCGGCAGTGAGCGCGAAGCTTTTGGTACGACCATGGGGCTTCTCTCGGGGCTTGTCGAGCTCAACAGCCAGATTGCAGGGGAGGTGAGCAGTGAAGCAGCAGCCACCGCCCGGCAGAGTAAATTTGTTGTCAGTTTTGCCCTGGCGCTGGGGATAGGCCTCGCGGTGTTGCTGGGCATTCTGATCTCCCGCAGCATTACCCGGCCGATTCGTCGGTCGATCGAGGTGCTGGAAAAAATTTCACTGGGGGATACCAGCGAGTCGCTGCCGCTGGGCACGCCGGTCAACTGCTCGGCGGCCAAGAAATGCGGCAAAACCGATTGCCCGAGCTACGGCAAGGAGGATCCTTGCTGGGTCACCAGCGGTTCGATGGCGGTGATCAAGGCTTGCCCCCGGGCCATAAAGGGGGAGGACTGTCGCAGCTGCGAGCTGTTCGGGGCGAAAACCGAACTTGAGGAGCTCGGCTCAATTATCACCGCGCTGTCCAATAACCTGGAAAAACGCGAACATCTGGCCCTGGTGATTGCTAAGGGCGATTTGACGAACGAGGTGGATATTGCCTCGGATAAGGATACCCTGGGTCAGGCGTTGAAAACGATGCGCGATAGCCTGGTGGACATCATCGGTCAGGTTCAGACCGCCGGTGAGCAGATCGCCTCGGGTAGCAATCAGGTCTCCGATTCCAGTCAGTCGCTGTCGCAGGGGGCGACCGAATCGGCCAGCTCCCTTGAGGAGATCGCCGCCTCGATGAACGAGCTGGGGGCGCAGACCGGGCATAATGCGGAAAACGCGGCCCAGGCCAACAATCTCTCTGACCATGCCAAGTCCGCCGCAGAAAAAGGGAATGCGCAAATGCGGGCGATGGTTACGGCGATGGGTGAGATCAACGAATTGGGGCAGAACATCTCCAAGATCATCAAGGTGATCGACGAAATCGCCTTCCAAACCAATTTGCTGGCGCTCAATGCCGCGGTCGAGGCGGCGCGGGCCGGGCAGCACGGTAAAGGGTTCGCGGTGGTCGCCGAGGAGGTGCGCAACCTGGCGGCCCGTAGCGCCAAGGCGGCCCGTGAGACGGCGGAGCTGATCGAGGGCTCGGTGAAGAAAACCGATAACGGCACCGCGATCGCCGGCCAGACGGCCGAAGCTCTGAATGAAATCGTGGCCGGTATCGCCAAGGTGTCCGACCTGGTGGCGGAGATTGCCGCGGCCAGCAACGAACAGGCTCAGGGCATTACCCAGATCAACCAGGGGCTGGGGCAGATCGACCAGGTGACCCAGCAGAATACCGCCAATGCCGAAGAGAGCGCGGCGGCGGCCGAAGAGCTTTCCAGCCAGGCAGGAGACCTGCAACAGATGCTGGCGCGGTTCATTCTGGAAAGGCAGGATGAAGAAATCTCCAGTTTCGTCGTGGCATCCCGGAGCCGGCCCCGGATTTCCCAAGTGGCTCCGGCTGCCGTAACGGTACCGGCGTCGCGCGCAAGTGAAGAGATCGCCCTGGATGACGAGGAGTTCGGGCGATATTGAGCAGCCTCATAGTCAATGTTTTGGACAAGGGAGACAGCAGCCAGGTCTCCCTTGTCCTGGTTTTTCTATAACCAGCCGATTCTCCTCGGGTATTTTGTGGTGCCAGAAAGTCAAATAATCGACTCTGAAGAGGTGTCTGGCCGGGTTGTCGATGTTTGGCGCTATCGATCTTTTGTGCGGCCCCCCGTCCTGGCTGCTAAAATGGCCCTGAATGCAAAAATAGGGCGCTACGTCAACCAGTTAGACGAATAATTACCTGCCTGGTGATGGCACGTTGATTGCTTTATTAATGTGACATAACCAGGTTCGGTTAAGGTTTTTGGGGCAGAACACATGGCCCTGTGCCTTGCACGGTGACTTTTCATCCGGTCCCTTTCGTGCTGCAGTCGTTGTGTGGGTCCTTGCCCAGTGTTCAGGATGTTCTTGTACTCCGCATCGACCGCAACCGTTCACACCTGCAATGCATTATTTTTTGAAGTCTGTCGCGTATCGCGACCGGCCGCTGAGAGGCATGTTCTGCGATTGCTTTGGTCGCAACAGCCGTAAAGGAGGTTCTTGTTTTGCTGACCAACAGAGATTCCAGCAGTCGGGAGAAGACGAGTGAAGTTGCAAGCCAAATTGATGTTGACCATTGGCCTGGTGTTTTTATTGTTTTTCGGTGTCGTTCAGTATTTTGATAACCAGCATATCAAGCGAAACTTTGAGCATGACCTGATCACTCAGGCCCGGTCCCTGAATGCCGTCCTGATGGTCACCCGCAGTGTTTACCATCAGGAGTTTCTTGACCGGGAACTGTCTCCGGACGAAAAAGTCATGGGCTGTCTCCCCCATTATGTCCTGGAGCGCATTTCAAAAGATTTCAAAAGTCTGGAACACAGCGAAATTTCCTTTGTGAATCGGTCCGATGTCTCGGTGCTGGGAGAAAAGGCAAGCACCTCCGGCACCGAAAGTATTTCCTTTTTCCTTGTGCAACCCCAAGCCAAAGAGCGTATCGTTCCATTCAAAACCGATAGCGGCCATTCCTATTACCAGTATTCTACCCCGCTGCGGGTCGAGTCATACTGTTTCAATTGTCATGATGAGCGGGACGTTTCAGTGCCGGCTGACAGTGCTGGCAGCTCCGGTTTCAATTACCGGGCCGGTGACATGCATGGCGTGATGAGCATCAGGTTCCCGGCTGATATGGTCAGGGAGCGAACACTGACCCAGGCGAGAAACAACAGCCTGCTGCATTTTTTCGGGTTTCTGATCACCTTTCTCACCATTTCCCTGTTGTTGAAACTCTCCGTCATCGGCAAGCTTGAATCGCTGAAAAAAGTCGCGGTACGTCTCTCAGGCGGTGACCTGCAGGTTCGGGCGGCCGTTTCCGGAACCGATGAAATCGCCGAAGTGGCTGCCGCTTTCGACTCGATGGCGGCGGCCATCTCGGAGCGCACGGTTCTGCTGCGCAAAAGCAAGGCCCGACTGGCCAACGCCCAGCGCATCGCCCGGCTGGGTAATTGGGACTGGGACATCCCGGCCGAAAAGTGGTACTGGTCCGACGAGACCTACCGGCTTTTGGGCGCGCAGCCGCAGGCCTTCGAACCGAACTTTGAGACGTATCTCGAGTTGCTGCATCCCGATGACCGGCAGCTGCTGGATGACGCTGTGCAGCGGGCTCTGGCAGGTGAGGGGGGATACCATCTCGAATACCGCATCAGGCTACCAGGCGGAAAAACGCGCCACGTCTACGAGCAGGGAGAGGTCACCTTCGATAATATGGGCCAGCCGGTAAATATGGTCGGCACCCTCTATGACATCACCGAACGAAAGCTTGCCGAAAAAGAGGTCGAGGAAAAACACGCTTTTTTACAGACCGTCATCGATGGGGTGGCCGACCCGATCATGGTGATCGACCTGGACTATCGGATCATCATGATGAACCGGATCGCGAGCCCCGGTTTGACGACAGCTCCGACCGCGACGGCCGAATTGTGCTGCTACCAGGTCTCTCATCATGGCGAACGGCCATGCAGCGGCGAGGATCACCCCTGTCCGCTCGAAGAAGTTCGTCGCACCGGCCGCCCGACCACCGTGGTCCATGATCATATCTTCAGCAGCGGGGAGGTTCGCACCTTCGAACTGCAGGCCACTCCCCTTTGGGATGAAGATGGCACGCTGCGGGGAATCATCGAGGCATCGCGGGATATTACCGATCGGGTTGTGGCAGAAGCGCAGTTGCGCGAGAACGAACTCCGTCTCAAGCTTCTGGCCCACCACGATACCCTTACCAATCTGCCCAATCGCCTGCTTTTCCACGATCGCCTGATGCAGGCGATGGTCAAGGCCCGCCGTTCGAACCAGCAGGTGGCCCTTTTGTTTCTCGATCTGGACCGGTTCAAGAATATCAATGACTCCTTGGGCCATGG
Source organism: Desulfuromonas sp. (assembly GCA_030145265.1). GTDB lineage: Bacteria > Desulfobacterota > Desulfuromonadia > Desulfuromonadales > Trichloromonadaceae > Trichloromonas. The sequence goes on from JAQYWA010000156.1 coordinate 4,414, forward strand.
CATCGGTGACCTTGTGCTGCTCGAAGTCTCCAGACGTTTGGCCGACGGAGTGCGTCAGGCCGATACCGTGGCCCGGCTCGGGGGCGATGAATTCGTGATCATCATGGAGCAGGTCGAGGGGGAGGCTCGGGTGGCTGGGGTTGCCCAGAAGCTTCTCGGTTATTTGTCCCGGGCTCTGAAGGTCGATGGCCATGAACTGTTTGTGACGTCGAGCATCGGCATCAGTCTTTTCCCCTCCGATGCCGTGGATGTCGAGGGGCTGATGAAATGTGCCGACGTGGCGATGTACCGGGCCAAGGAGCAGGGGCGAAATACCTACCAGTTCTACCGGCCGGATATGAACGCTCGCACCCATGAGCTGCTGCTGTTGGAAGGGCATCTGCGTCAGGCTCTGGAATTGAAACAGCTGGTTCTGCATTACCAGCCTCAGATCGACCTGTTGTCCGGTCGCCTTGTCGGGCTGGAGGCCCTGCTGCGCTGGCAGCATCCGGGGTATGGGCTGATAGCCCCAGATGATTTTGTGCCGCTGGCGGAGGAGACCGGTTTGATCGTGCCTATCGGCGAATGGGTTCTGGCGGAGGCCTGCGCACAAATCAAGGCCCTGCGGAAGGCGGGAAGGGACCCGGTGCTGGTGAGTGTGAATATTTCCAGCCGTCAGTTCAAGCAACCCGGTTTCATCGCCATGATCGATCGCGTGCTGGAGAGGACCGGGTTCGATCCCAATTGGCTGGTTTTGGAGATCACCGAAAGCAGCCTGATGGACAATGTTGAAAATACCATCAAGACCCTCGAGGCGCTCAAGGCCAGAGGGGTTCATCTTTCGATCGATGATTTCGGGACCGGGTATTCCTCCTTGAGTTATCTCAAGCGTTTTCCTGTTTCCCAGCTCAAAATCGATCAATCTTTCATTCGCGACATTACGATCGATGCCAATGATGAGGCTATTGCGGCCTCGGTCATCGCTCTGTCTCGCAGCATGCATATGTCGGTGATAGCCGAGGGGGTGGAAACCGACGAGCAACTGCAGCTTTTACGGCAAATGGGGTGTGACCAGGTACAGGGCTATCTCATCAGTCG
>JAQYWA010000636.1 GCA_030145265.1 Desulfuromonas sp.
GGCTTGTTCCAGTCGGTTGTTGAGGCCGGCGCTGTGGGCATGGCAGATCGCTACGGCGAGGGCGTCGGAGGCATCTTCCTGGGCGATTTCTGGCAGGCCGACCAGCGTGCGAACCATCTGCTGTACCTGCCCCTTGCTGGCTCGTCCATAGCCGACTACGGCGCTTTTGACCTGCAGCGCCGAGTACTCAAAGACCGGCAGGCCGGCGTTGACTCCGGCCAGCAGGGCGGTACCCCGGGCATGCCCGAGTTTGAGGGCCGACAGGGCATTTTTGGCGACGAAAATTTGTTCGACCGCTACGGCCTGCGGCGCGTAGTCGATGATGACCTTAGCGAGTCCATCGTAGATAATTTTCAGTCGGGTAGCGAGATCGTCGTCGCTACGGGTGAAGATCGCGCCGTTGTCGATATGCAGCAGGCGGTTCCCCTGTTTTTCGATGATCCCGTAACCGGTAGTCCGGCTCCCCGGGTCGATCCCTAGGATGCGCATGAGTTTTATCGGCTGTAGGCTGTAGGCTGTAGGCCTGCAGTCTTTAGCCCATTGCCTTTTCTAGTTCGTCATCGGAGATATCAAAGTTAGCGTAAACGTTCTGGACATCGTCGTTATCTTCGAGTTTGTCCATCATTTTGAGCATCTGCTCGGCCTGTTTGCCTTCGAGTTGCACCATGGTCTGGGGAATCATGGTGATCTCTGCTGTTTCCCACTTGAGCCCGGTGGCTTCCATGGCTTCACGGACCTCGATGAAGTTGGTGGGGTCGGTGATTACCTCATAGGCATCTCCCTCGTCCTTGACGTCTTCGGCTCCAGCTTCGAGGGCTGCTTCGAAGATGGTGTCGAAATCATTTTCGGTGCTGAATGAGATCAGTCCCTTGCGGTCGAACAGGAAGGCCACCGAGCCACTGACCCCCAGGTTGCCGTTGTTTCTGGTGAAAATGTAACGCACATCGGCAACGGTGCGGATGCGGTTGTCCGTCATGAACTCGACGATGATCGCCACGCCGCCGGGGCCGTATCCCTCAAAGGTTCCTTCTTCGTAGTTGACCCCGTCAAGATCGCCGGCCCCTTTTTTAATGGCGCGGTCGATGGTGTCTTTGGGCATGTTCTCGCTCTTGGCTTTGTC
>JAQYWA010000637.1 GCA_030145265.1 Desulfuromonas sp.
CTTTGGACAGGTGCATGGGCAGGAGGAACCGGGGCTGAAGTTCCTCCGCCAGGGCGTTGAGGTCGTCGGTGCAGAGGTGGTAGGCCACGCGGGCGTGGTCACGGTCCTCGTTGAGGTAGGTGCACTCGCAGACCAGCAGCGATGCCCCGGCTAGCAACGAGTGAGCCAGCTTACGGTTGGCCTCGGTGAAGCCGATGTCGGTGAGGTAGCCGATACTGGCGGCGGTCGTTTCTTCGCTGAGGTCTCGATAGAAGTTTTCGACATCGCCGATCAGAACTTCTTCAGCGCCGTGCCCGATCTGGCGCAGTACCCGCAGCGGCTGGCCGTTGCCCAGCTTTCCTCGGCAAAAACGTTTCTGTAGTTCGCCGATCCACGAGCCCCTCAACCATCCTCCCTGTTGCAGCAGGCGGTCGTCGATCTGGAAATGCGGCCGTTCGGTAATTCGGAACATCAGCACTGGGATCTTGTGGTCGCCAAGTTCGGCTTCGACGGTGACGTAGTCATTGCGGTAGATCATGCGATCGCGACGGTCGTCTTTTCCTTCGTGTCGGAGTTGAAAACCGTGGCGGCCGGGGAGGGTGAAGGTCAGTATCTGTTCGGGATGGATTTCATGAACGAGGTAGTCGCACCAGTATTCTTCGGTGAGATTCCAATCGTAGCCGGCAAGTTTGCTGGCCAGTTTGGCTGCGATGCCGGGAGGTCCGTACAGTTTGATAGTTTTCGGGGCCACATGGATCTGCCGAGTAAAGTGGTCGATCCCCATGAAGTGGTCCATGTGGGCGTGGCTGATGAACAGGGCGTCCACCGACTTGATCACACGCTTTGCCAGATGATGGATCTGGCCGCAGTCGAATAACAGGCTGCGACCGAGTGGGCGCACCTTGAGCCAGAGCACGGGGTCATCAAACAGCCCGGAAAAGAAGGTCGGTTCAAGGTAGCGAAACGGCAGTCGTGGTTTCATCCTCTGGTCCAAAATGTTCAGGGGGGCAGGCCTTTGAACCCAAGTGTAACCCTGATTTGCGAGGAGTGTCGGATTTCAAAAAGAATTGGTGGAAACTTTCAGGTATGTGCGGGAGTCAAGCAGGCCTGGTAACCAGAAGGGCCTGCGTGTGGCAGGCCC
>JAQYWA010000638.1 GCA_030145265.1 Desulfuromonas sp.
ATTCGGAAGGTTGAGAACAGATTTTGGCTCGTTTGAGAGCTCATAGCTGTAGCTATGGGCCGAAAAGGAGCTGAAATCAGAGCCAATCAGCCGGATTTGCAGCCGGCTCATGGATAGTCCGACAGTCTCCTAATATTCACTTTTTCCCAACCGAAAGCAGTGGTTCAGGCTTTCGGCGTGCAGGATGTTATGAACAAAAATGGATATTTGCTGTATTCGGAGATCGTTCGCCAGGTTCTCGGCGCGATGGACAGAGGCGAGGACCGCATCGAGATTTCGACGGATCTGAACCTCTCCCGCGGCACGTTTGCCCTCTGCGGCGATGAACTGATTCTGGACGCGGATAATCGGCTGAGCCGGGCGCAGCTGCGGCAGATTGAGAACAAGGAAAACCGAATCTTCTGCCAGGAAGACGGACGCCTCGAAGTGCTTGAGGTCAGGGATGCGGGGTATTACAAGCTCGTTCCCACCGAGCAGGCGCCGCTGCTGGAAATCAGCGGAGTAAAGATGCACATTTCGAAGGGGATCAACCCCTTTGAGAGTGCCGGGCAGATGGCCGCGCAGGTGGTGAAAAAAGGCGACCGGGTTCTCGATACCTGCAGCGGGCTCGGCTATGCGGCCTCAGCCGCGCTGAAACTCGGGGCGCGTGAAGTCATTTCGGTCGAGCTGAGTGCCACGGTTATGGCGTTGCGCAAAAGAAATCCGTGGTCACAGGGGATTTTCGGTGAAAATATCCATTTGGTGCAGGCCAATGTCGATGAATACATCCGGGAGCTCGCGGCGGAATCCTTTGACGCGGTGATCCACGATCCGCCCCGGTTTTCCCTCGCCGGGGAGCTCTACGGCGAGAAGTTCTACCGGGAAATTCATCGGGTGCTGAAAAGGCGCGGGGCCCTGTTTCACTATACCGGCAACCCGCATATGGTGAAACGCGGCACCAGCTTTATCGACAATGCAGCGAAGCGGCTCAAGGCTGCCGGTTTCACCAAGGTGGTGAAAGTCGTCGAGCTAATGGGTGTTACAGCATACAAATAACCGGACCAGGGGATACCGGGGAGCGCCAGCTGCTCCGACAGGAGGGTGCCCCCTTTGATTAACCCACGGTGGCCGGGCGTGGCA
>JAQYWA010000157.1 GCA_030145265.1 Desulfuromonas sp.
CGGGTTTTGCAGATGACGGTTGAGGGCTTCGAGAAACTGGGAGCCCCGGTGTCCGTCGGTGGCACGGTGGTCCGCAGCCAGCGTGGCGGTGACACAACGGCGCACAGCCAGCATGCCGTTTTCCGCCCAAGGGCGCTCCATGATTCGGCCGAAAGCCACCAGACCCACCTGGGGCGGATAGATGACACCGAAGACGGTCTTGACCCCCAGGTCGCCCAGATTCGTCACGGTGATGGTGGCGTCCGTCATCTCGGAACTCCGTAGGCGACTGGCGCGGGTCCGCTCGATCAGATCCCCCATGGCCTTCATCAGCTCATTCAGGCTCAACTGGTCCACGTTATGGATGGCGGGCGTAATCAGACCGCCATCGCGCAAGGCGATGGCAAAACCGATATGCACTGCCGTGCCGACCTGCAACCGGTTTTCGAGCCAGTAGCCGTTGAGCTCGGGCACATCCCTTAGCGCCTTGGCCACCGCCTTGAGAAGCAGCACGGCGGGCAGAACGCGCTCCCTGATGGGGCGTTTCAGGTTTTCCCCCTCCAGCCAGTGGAGGGCACGACTCATATCGATCTCCATCTCCAAGTAGTAGTGGGGGATCTCCCGGTTGGAGCGAGTCATGGCCGCCGCAATGGCCTGACGCATCCCTTCCTTGAGGGAACCCGTGGCCGACGGTTTCACCTGCGCCGCAGCCTCCTGCCCGACGTCCCGAGCCGCCTGCGCCACATCGCTGCGCTGAATGGCACCATCCGGACCGCTGCCGTGAACGGTGCCGAGCTCCACGCCCAGCTCCGCCGCCAGTTTGCGTGCCGCAGGAGAGGCAGCAATCCGTGCGGCGGGGGCTGAAGCAGGCGGCGCAGCTGCGGCGGGAGGCCTCCCCCCTGGTGGCAGGGCTGACCTGACCGCTGCGATGGGCGCTTCCACGGCTTGCGGGGGAACTCCGGCAGGGATGATCGGCGCGCCTTCTTCATGGATCAGCGCCATTACGGCGCCCACGGGCACCGTCTGGCCCAGCTGGACCAGTGGCTCGCCCAGGATGCCTTCCTCGAAGCTCTCGATCTCGAAAAGCCCTTTCTGCGTTTCCACCGCGGCAAGGATATCGCCGCGTTTAACCCGTTCTCCCGGCTTGACCAGCCACTCGACCAATGTCCCCTCTACCATGTCCGCGCCCAGGCTCGGCATGCGAAACTCACCCATGGCTCACCATCCTTTTCGCCGCCGCGATAATGGCATCGACCTGCGGCAGGGCCGCCTCTTCCATGTGCTTGGCGTAGGGCATGGGCACTTCGGCGCTGCAAAGGCGCATGACCGACAGGTCGAGGTCGTAGAAGGCCTGTTCCATGATCCGGGCCGATATTTCGGCGGAGATGCTCCCGCTGCGCCACCCCTCGTCCACGATCAGGGCGCGGTGGGTTTTGGCGATGGAGGCAAGATAGGTGGCGTCATCCAGCGGGCGCAGGCTGCGCAGATCAATTACCTCCGCTTCGATTCCCTCCCGTGCCAGGGCCTCGGCCGCCTCCAGGGACTTGAACAGACTGGCGCTGTAAGTGATGATGGTCAGATCGTTCCCCGGCCGGCACACCCTGGCGGTATCGATGTCCACCGGACCGGCGTGTTCCGGAAGGGTTCCCTCCAGATTGTAGAGCGTGTTGTTTTCAAAGATGATCACCGGATCCGGATTCTGCAGGGCGGTCCAGAGCATGCCCCTGGCATCCTCCAGGGTGGCGGGAGTCAAGACGCGGAGGCCGGGAATGTGGGCGTACCATCCTTCCAGGGAATGGGCATGCTGGGCCGCCAACTGCTTGCCGGCGCCGGTCGCCATGCGGATGACGAGCGGCACGTTGAACTGCCCGCCCGACATATGCAGGATGGTGGCGGCATTGTTGAGAATCTGGTCAAGAGCGAGCAGGCTGAAGTTGACCGTCATGACCTCCACGATGGGGCGCATTCCCCCCATGGCCGCGCCGATACCGACGCCCACATAACCCAGTTCCGACAAGGGAGTGTCGCGGATGCGTTCGGGGCCGAATTCCGCCAGCAGCCCCTTGCTGACGGCATAGCAACCGCCGTAATGCCCGACGTCTTCCCCCATGAGAAAGACGCGCTCATCCTTGAGAAGCGCTTCGCGGATGGCTTCACGCACCGCTTCGCGATAGGTGGTTGCTCTGATAGCCCCTTGTTCGCTCATGATTCCCCCTTTTCCGAATAGACAAAACGGGTCAGGTCTTCCACTGCCTCCCAGGTTCCGGCCTCGGCAAAAGCCACTGCCGCCTCGACTTCATCGGCCACCTCCCGCTCCAGGGAGGCCATTTCCTGATCACTGATGAGAGCTTTATCCGTTAAGCGCCTCGCCAGCAGAGTGATCGGGTCGCGCGACTTCCACTCCTCCACCTCTTCTTTGGTGCGGTACAGTTCCGTATCGAACATGGAATGGGCTCGGAAGCGGTAGGTGCGGCACTCCAGAAAATAGGGGCCGTTGCCCTGACGCACGTATTCCACCGCGGTTCGGGCCGCTTTTTCCACCGCCAGCACATCCATGCCATCCACGGCCGCCGACTCCACGCCGTAGCCGGCACCTTTGGAGGCCAGGTCCTGAACGGCCTGGGTGTAGCGGAGGGCGGTCCCCATGGCGTAGAGATTGTTCTCGCAGACGAACAGTACCGGCAGTTTCCAGAGCGAGGCGAGATTCATCGATTCGTGAAACGCGCCTTCGGCCACCGCGCCATCACCAAAGAAACAACAGGTTACCCGCGCCTGCCCTTGCATCTTGTCGGCCAGGGCCAAGCCCACGCCGAGCGGCAACCCGCCGCCGACGATGGCGTTGCCGCCATAGAAATGGGTCGCGGCATCGAAGAGGTGCATGGAACCGCCCCGTCCCCGACTGCACCCCTCCTGCTTACCGTACATTTCCGCCATGATCGCCTTGGGGCTCATGCCGCGGGCCAGAGCCTGGCCATGCTCCCGGTAGGTAGCTACGACGGCGTCCTCGGGAGTGAGCGCCTCCATCACCCCCACGGCAACCGCCTCCTCGCCGATGTAAAGGTGGAGGAAGCCGCGGATCTTCATGGCGCTGTAAAGTTCGGCGGATTTCTCCTCGAAACGGCGGATGAGCAGCATCTCCCTGAGCAGCCGGCGCAGCCGCTTCGGTTCGTTTTTCCTGGTCATGACGCTTCGCCTCCTTCCATGGTAGAGGTGTCCCCTTCGGGAAGGCCAAGTTCCCGGGCCTTCAACAGGCGACGCATTATTTTGCCGCTTCGAGTTTTGGGCAAGTTGTCGACAAAGGCGATCTCTTTCGGGGCGACGGCCGAACCGAGCTTCGTTCGGCCGAAACCGAGCAATTCGAGGCGCAGCTCTTCGCCAGGGGTAAAACCGTCCTTCACCACAACAAACGCCTTGACCAGTTCGCCAATCATTGGCTCGGGCTTACCGATGACACCCGCCTCGGCCACCGCCGGGTGCTCCATGAGGGCGCTCTCCACCTCGAAAGGTCCCACCATGTGGCCGGCTGTCTTGATGATGTCATCGGCTCGGCCGACAAACCAGAAGTAGCCGTCCCCATCTCGTCTGGCCAGGTCGCCGCTGATGTACCAACCGTCGACAAAGCATTTCCGATAACGCTCCTCGTCGTGGAGATATTCCCGGAACATGGATGGCCAGCCCGGTTTGAGCGCCAGTTCCCCTTCCACATTTGGCTCGTCGATCAGCTCTATTGTATCACCGGCGCCGCGCCTGACTATGGCGGCTTCGATGCCCGGCAAAGGACGGCCCATGGAGCCTGGGCGGATGTCCATGGAGGCGTAGTTGGCGATCATGATACCGCCGGTTTCCGTCTGCCACCAGTTATCGTGGATCGGCAGACCGAGAACTTTTTCTCCCCACAGGACCGCTTCCGGGTTGAGCGGTTCGCCGACGCTGTGCACCAGCCGGAGCCGGGAGAGATCAAAGCGACGGCGCTGCTCCTCGGGGGCGCGCATCAGCATCCGGATCGCCGTAGGAGCGGTATACCAGACCGTCACCCGTTGTTCCTCAAGAATCCGGTACCAGCGCTCGGCGTCGAAATCGGCTTCGTCGATGATACTGGTGATGCCGTGGGTCAGGGGGGCGATGATACCGTACGAGGTGCCGGTAACCCAGCCGGGGTCGGCGGTACACCAAAAGATGTCGTCCGGATGCAGGTCGAGTACGTACTTCCCGGTGAGGTAGTGGGTGAGGACGGCGTTATGAACATGCACCGCCCCCTTCGGCATGCCCGTGGTGCCGCTGGTGAAGTGGAGGATGGCCATGTCCTCGGGAGCGGTGGGGGGAATGGTGAACTCAGATGCAGCCTCGGCCATCAGCTGCGGCAGGGACCGGACCCGGTCATCGAGGTGATTTTGCACATCGGTCAGCAGCACGAACTGGAGCTGCGGCAGCCGGTCCAGCTGTTTTGCCACCTTCTTCGCATATTGCCGCTCGGTGGTGACCAGCACCCGCGCATCGCCCCGCACCATGCGCTGGCAGATCGGCTCCGGACCGAAGGCCGAAAAAAGGGGGCAAAAAACGCTGCGGTTTTTCAGGGTCCCGAGGGCGGCGATATACAGTTCCGGAATGCGTCCGGCTAGACAGAAGACCCGCTCCCCCTCGGCCAATCCCAGGGCGGCCAGAATATTGGCAAAGCGGTTGCTCTGTTCCCGCAGGTCGCCATAGGTCAGATCGACAATCGCGCCCCCCTTGCCGAGCCAGCGGAGGGCGACCCGCTGCCGGAGCGGGCCGGCGGCATGACGATCCACCGCCTCATGGGCGATGTTCAGCCCCCGGCCGTCCGGAAGACCGTCCAGCTCCAACCGCACCGCGTCCCAGGAGAATGACTCGCAGCATTTTTCGTACTCCAGCAGATTTGGCAGAACAGCCATGCGAGGCGGATCTTTTTTGATCGGTGCAAAATCCATATGCTGACCCTCCGGGAAATTCAGCGCCCCCACTAACCGATGAGGGGTGGTTAGGATGCGGTCGTGCTGATAGGCCTAGGATAAATTGCTGACGAGCTACTAAATGTACGGACCACAAGGTCTGTGTTAAGTATAATATCCGGAAATCCTCGGGCGGAAGAGCCGTCAAGGCTGACTCAGAGATAACGCCCCGTCCCGCTGCCCGATCACTCTCTTCCGCCAGCGTGCACTCCCACGGCCATGTAACCCATGCATGCATTATAACGTAAATACCTAAATCTGTAAGATGAACCCCGTAAAAGCTGCCGACGAATGCAGGTAAGGAATCGCCCCTAGACCTAGCCACTCCTGGCATCTTACTGCTGCCGGAGTAAGCAATCGCCAGGTTGTTCTTCACCCTTTGCGGCGGTTGATCAAGGGGGGGAAACTAAAATCTCAGAATCCCTGCCATTTCAGGCAATATGAAAAATGGGGCCTCGTAGCTCTACATAAAATGCGGTATTAGCAGATAGCCCTGGAAATATTTCGTCAAAAAAAGCCACCCTCAATCGC
>JAQYWA010000639.1 GCA_030145265.1 Desulfuromonas sp.
GTCACCGAGCGGTTCCAGAACTGCTGGTAGTCGAAACGGTCATCCTTGCGCTGCGCCCGGATATTGAGCAGCGAAAAAGAGAGAACCAGACTGCGGACCGCATTGGTCCCCAGCACCGAAACCGCCTTGTGAATCGAGCTGATCGACTGGGGGAAACTGTAAAATGCCGAATTGACCACCCGGAGCACCTTGCTGGAAAGAGCCACGTCCATCGACACCAGATCGGCGATATCGGCCATGGTCGTTTCTTCCTGCGAGGCGATCGCCAGCAGCCTGGCGGCCACCGCCGGGAGGGTCGGCAGAGACTCCGATTTCAATACCTCACTAAGCACCTGGTCAGGGGTCATGCGTCAACCTCCGGGAGAACGGTTCCGCCATCGGGGATGATCACGATACGGGGCTGAGCCGGCATAGCGGCGCGCGCAAGAGCCAGCGCCGTATCGAGATCGGCGGCCTTTTCCATCCCCATGGTCCGGGTTTGCTCATCACTGAAGCCGCTGACCAGGATCACTCGGAACTGCCGAGCCTTCATCAGGGTGGCATAGGCGGTCTGGCCGTTGATCTCGTAGCGGCTGCGCAGAGCTGCCTCGAAGTCAGCCAGATTTTGATACTGAAACCAGTCGAAAAAGGTCGGATTGCCGAAGCCGTCGGGACAGGCCGCCAGCAATATGATGGTCCCCCCCGAGCGTAGCGCCTGCACCCCGTATTCAAGAGCCTTGTGCGACTGGATGAAATTGATGTCCTTGGGATGGCCGCCGCAGGAGACCACCGCCAAGTCGACCGGAGCCTCCAGGGTAACGGTATACAGGCCGCGGGCCATATCGCAGGCGGCCAGGTGAGCCGCTTCGAGTTCACCGCAGAAAACGCCGAGAATCTGCTTGTCGGCCGAGAGCACCGTGTTGAGCAGAAAATCCGGCTGCACCATGCGCGCAGCTTCGAGCAGCGCTCCATGTACCGGGTTGCCGTCGAGGACCCCGGTTTTTGCCAGAGGATGCTTGCCGCCGACCTCAGGCGGATTAAACACCGAAAAGTGGGTGGCCATGCAGGTCTGCCGGGCCGCTACTCCGGGAACCAGCCCCTTGCGGCCGCCGCCGTAGCCGGCAAAATAGTGAAAACC
>JAQYWA010000158.1 GCA_030145265.1 Desulfuromonas sp.
GGTGCTGAAGGTGGTTTTATCCAGCGTATTTGCAGGCAGGGTTCGGATCTCCCCGGGGGTGCCGCCGAAGTCGGCGGCATCGACGAAGACCAATGTGTCGGGACGCAGATCCATGGCCCAGTCGAGTGCTCGCTCCGGGCGATCTCCGGCATCCCTGATCAGGAGGCCGGGAATCCCGGCGGCGATGCTGGCGATGTACGGTCCGACCCCGTCGTCGCTGCGCAGCGGGTTGCCGAGAGTGACATAGAGGGTCGAGCCTTTGTCCTGTGCGAGCAGGGCCTGCCGCAAAGCGCTATCGGACAATATCGACCTCCAGAAAATGGGTCGAACAGGAAATGCAGGGATCGTAGGCCCGCACCAGCATTTCCAGGGCCAGGGTGATCTCCTCGTCCGATCTGTCGAGCAGTTCCGGCACCAGCTTGTGCATGTCGTCCTCGATGTTCTGCAGGTTCTGGCCGGTGGGGATAACGCAGTTGGCCTCCTGGATGATCCCCTGCTCGTCGACCTGGTAGTGGTGGAAGAGGATGCCGCGGGGGACCTCGACCGCGCCGACGCCGCTGCCGGCCTGTACCGGGATGGAGTGGTTCTCGTTGATCCCGACGATGACCGCTTCGGAGGGATCGACGCCGCGATCCATCAGATCCTCGATGATGGCGATCGCCTCCTCGGTGCAGTGGGCGCATTCGACCAGTTGCGCCGCGGTGTTCAGGTAGGGGTTGGTGCAGAGGGGCTTGAGGCCGACAGCTGCGGCCGTCTCTTTGGCCTTCGGATGCAGTTTGTCGTGGTTGAGGTTGAAGCGGGCCAGGGCACCGACCATGTAGGAGCTACGGGAGAGGCGCGCATGCTTGGCTGAGGAGTGGGGGAGGAGGAACTCATTGGTGATGGCGCGGTAGTCTTCTTTTGCCTTGCGTACCCCATCGGTAGAGCCGACATCCCCGGACAGCAGCGGGTACTCGCCGTCGTCGCTGATCAGGCCCACGTACTCGGTTTGCCGTTCGAATTCGGGAAATTCTAAGGTAGCCGCCAGCGCGACGGTGGGAGCGAGATCTTCGCGGACCTGCAGCAGCAGGGCATGCATTGCCTCGAGTTCTTTCGGGCCGGGGAGCATTGTGAAGCCACCCACCACGCAGGAGATAGGGTGGACGTGTCGCCCGACCAGGATGTCGCAGACGTCGTTGCAGGCCTTTTTCATGCGCAGGGCCCGCCGGACCGCGTCGGCGTGGTCCTTCATCAGTCCCATGAAGCTCTTCACCCCGAGCAGGTCGGGGGCGGCCAGCAGGTAGATGTGCAGCACGTGGCTGTCGAGGTTCTCCATGTGCAGCAGCAGTTTGCGCAGTTTCAGCGTCTGCTCGCTGGGAGTGAAGCCGATGGCGGCTTCGGCGGCCTGGATCGAGGCGAGGCTGTGGCCGCAGGCGCAGATGCCGCAGATGCGCGAGGTGATGTGCTGGGCCTCGAAGATCGAGCGCCCCTGCAGCATCGCCTCGAAAAAACGCGGGGCCTCGACGATCTGCAGTTGGCAGGTTTTCAGAACCCCCTCGGCGACATCGACCACGATGTGCCCGTGTCCCTCGACTCGGGTGAGAAATTCCACGTTGACCGAAAGGTTCCTACTCATCTGTGCTCTCCTTAGCCGCGTTGTACATCATCATCTTGTTGGCAATCAGCTCCGGGTTGAGGTCGTAGCGCCGCAGCACATCCTCGGCACCGTTCCTGTTCGGGTTGCTGACCATCCCCCGGCAGCCGTAACAGACGTTGCCGGCGTTGATGCACCACGAGTTGCAGCCGGCGCGGGTGATCGGTCCCAGGCAGGTGACCCCCTTGTCGTACATACAGACGTTTTCGTTGAACTTGCATTCGACGCAGACAGCAAAATCGGGTACCGGGTAGGAGAGCCCGGCCAGGGCCGCCTTGAGCACCTTGATGAATTCGGGGGGATAGATCGGGCAACCGTGGATATAATAGTCGACCTTGACCACCTGGTCGACGGTGCGGGTTTTGGTGGCGGGAAACCAGTCGGTCTTGTCGCCGTAGACCGCCGCCTGGGATTCTTCGATGGGGCGGCGGTTTTTCATGCCGTTGACCCCGCCGATGGTGGCGCAGGAACCGTAGGCGATCAGCACGTTGCAGCGATCGCGGATTTGGCGGACCCGCTGTTCGGATTCGTCGTTGACGACGCTCCCCTCGACGATGGCCAGGTCGTAGCGCCCTTCCCATTTCTCGGACATGACCTCGCGGAATTCCACCAGGTCGATCAGCTCCAGCACGTCGAGGAGGTCCTCGCCCAGGTTGGCCACCTGCAGCTGGCACCCCTCGCAACAGGACAAGTCGAAAAAGGCAACTTTAGGCCGTCCCATCATATCGCTCCTTTAATCTGCTTGACCACGTCGTAGCTGAACACCGGGCCGTCCTGGCAGCAGTAGACATCGTGAATCTGGCAATGGCCGCACTTGCCCAGACCGCATTTCATGTGCCGTTCGAGAGAGAGGTAAATCTGCTTCTCCGGAATCCCTTTTTGGAGAAGTTCGTCGACCACGAAACGGTACATCACCGGCGGGCCGCAGACGACCGAGAAAGTTTTGAGGGGGTCGAGGGTGACTCCCGGGATCAGCGAAGTGATCACCCCGATGTTGCCGGCCCAATCCGGTGCCGCGCGGTCTACGCTGCAGCAGAAATTAATGTCGATGCGCTCTTCCCAGTAAGCGAGCTCCTCGCAAAAGAGCATGCTCTGCGGGTCGCGGCATCCGAGCAGGATATCGACCTTGCCGAAATCGCGGCGGTTGTCGATGACGAAGTTAATCAGAGAACGCAACGGAGCGATGCCGAGTCCCCCCGCGATCAGCAGGATGTCGTTTCCCTCAAGGGGAACGATCGGAAAGCCGACTCCGAAGGGGCCGCGGATGCCGACCTCGTCCCCCACCTGCAGCTGGTGCAGGGCCTCGGTCAGGCGGCCGGCCGCGCGCACGGTCAGTTCAAAATTATCGCGACGGGTCGGTGACGAACAGATCGAGATAGGGGCTTCGCCGACGCCGAAGAGGGACACTTCGACGAACTGGCCCGGGTCGTGATCGAGGGCATCCCCCCCCGGCAGCTCGATCTCAAACATCTTCTCCATGGCGGTCAGAGGGGTGATCCCCCTGATCTTGCCGCGCTTGATATGGTAGCCCGTATGGTTGATGGTCACTGTTTCCATGTTATTCCCGCTCCTCCATCAAGGCGTTGATGGTTTCCTTCAGGTCAATTTTCGCCATGCAGGTGCGGCTGCAGCGGCCGCAACCGGTGCAGAAGATCCGCCGGTAGCGGTCCACCGGGTACTTGAACTTGCGGTTGAAACGGTGCCGTTTGCGGTCCTTGCGTTCTTCCCGAAAACTCTCCCCGCCGGCGACTTTGGCGAAGACCTCGTGCTGGCAAGAGTCCCAGACCCGAATGCGCCTTCCTTTGGTCAGGTCGAGGTCTGGTTCGTCCATAACATCGAAGCAGTAGCAGGTCGGGCAGACGTTGGTGCAGTTGCCGCACGCAAGGCAGCGGTTGCCGACATCCTCCCACACCGGGCTTTCGAAGGTTTCGTCGAACAGGCGCGGGATGTCCTGGTAGCGAATCGCCACCTCGCTCTTGAAGCGCTCCTTTTTACGCGTCCGAAGCTCCGCCAGTTCGCCTTCGGCCTGAGTGTTCATCTCGTCGAACAGGCCGCTTTTTTCCACCAGTTCGTCACCGCGGTGGGTATTGACATGAACGTAGTAGCAATCGGCCAGCTCAGTGAAGAAGAGGTCGTGTCCCCCTTTTGGCAGGTGGTTGCGCAGCATGGCGCAGTTGGCGTAACTGTCGCAGTAGTCGTTGCATTCGAGGCCGATCAGGGTGAGGTAGTTCTTGCGAATCAGGTAGTGCAGATCCTTGGGCCGGTCGGAAAAGACCATATTGAGGCACTGGATGCCGGCGAGGTCGCAGGTGTGGACCCCGAACAGCACCAATTCTTCTACTTCGACCACCGCTTCCATTTCCTGTCCCTTGGAGACGTCGTACTTCAGCAGGGTTTCGTGCTGGGGCATGTAGTATTTTTTCGGCGGCAGGATAGTCGGGATGTAGTGCAGGCTTATCTCGTCGAGGGAGGATACCTCGTCGAATTTGTACTGATTGTTGCCGAGGGAGACAGGGGCGATCACTTTTTGCCTGGCCGACAGAAACCGGATGAAATCGTCCAGTCTGGTTTTGGGTAACAGGGTCTGGTTCACTCTGGATCTCCTATTTCTCTCAGCATTTAGTTTCTTAACTCTGTCACAAAAGGATGCCGTGGGTGATTAATTGAAATGATTAGCGATTGCTATGTGGGCGGCATGGGTCGGCTTCTCTAAGATAAGGGGAAGCTTACTATAGTACATTGGTCTTTTCAAACGTTTAGGGTCTGTCTGGTGTTTGGCGAATCGGTGCTTCGATGGTGTCCTCTGTCCCCTTTCAGTTTATGTGGCATTCTCCTCGCCGATGTCTTCATTCCACAGCTCTGGATTGGCTTCGATAAACGTCTCCATCAGCTGACGACATTCTGGATTATCGATAACCACGACATCGACGCCTCGCGACCTTACATAATCTTCCGGCCCGCAAAAGGTGCGGTTTTCTCCAATCACTATTTTTGAAATCCCATAGAGAAGCACCGCACCGCTACACATGTCACAGGGAGACAACGTCGAATACAGCGTTGCTCGACGATAGCCGGAGGCTTTGATCCTTCCCGCATTTTCCAGACAATCCATTTCGGCGTGCAATACCGTACTTCCTTTTTGTACTCGCTGGTTGTGACCGCGCCCAACTATTCGACCATCAATAACGAGTACCGATCCGATAGGAATCCCCCCCTCGCCCATTCCCTTTTTTGCTTCATCAATGGCCGCCGCTAGAAATATATCCATATTATCTCCTTTACTCATCATGGATGTTCCGGGAAATACGGCTGCAAGCCCTCGTATTTCGGACGTTTTTGATTAAGACGGCATCATGTTGCGCTTTTTGTCCTCGGTCATTGAAATCGCCTGTATAAAAACAAAATACACCACTTTTATGGCGCTTTTCTGAATAATTTCGGGAGTATATGTTATTTTTAATTCATTTTCATTGGCTATGATTAATGTTTATACGTATATTTTACTTATACAATTGCCCCGCCAGAATGCCCTCAACCCCTTTGTCTTAGGGCATTCTGGATATTTTTCTTGAACAAAAATAAATAGTTATAAATTCAAAATAAATAAAAGCCAACATTGGTACGCTCTTTGGTATATATAGAATATTAACAGCATATAGAATATTAACAGCAAGCAACACAGAGAAAAAGGAGCACGCTATGAAAAACTCTCTTCCGTCGGCCATCATCCTGCTCATCGCTTCGGCTTCTTCGGTCTGATCGTTGCCACCCAGCTGTTCCCCGGCCTGCTCCTCTTCATCACCGGGACCAAAAGCCTGTTCGGCAAGCGCCCCGGCCA
>JAQYWA010000159.1 GCA_030145265.1 Desulfuromonas sp.
CCAGAAAGAAATGTAAATGCATTGCCGTACAGAAGAACACTTGTCACTTGTGGTGTTGCGCTTCTGTTGGCAAGAATCAGGGGTTGTGAAGACGAGCGAGCATCGTTGTAAGCGATGACTGAGAACTGGGCAGAGGAGTTCATCCCCATATCCCACTTCTGGAAGTTCGCACCCACCGTATCATCAGTAAGCTGTACTTTCGGTGCAGCTTTAGTTATCTCTACATCGGTTGTGAAACTACTTCCACCGGCTTGCCATGTGGCTGTAGTTGCACTGGTAGCAGTTAGTACATCACCGATTGATGGGGCAGCAGAGGCAGCCACACCAACCACACCTGTCGCTGTAGTGAGATTATCGATGCCACCGACAAATGTACCAGCACCCGCAAAGGTAGCGTTCTGAGATGAGTCGAGGGTGAGGGCAGTTGTTCCGCCGAGTGTTGTGTTAGTTGCTGCTGTTGTGAACACAATTTCCGTGGCAGCATTCTGTACGCCAAACCCGCCACCAAACCGAAGTTCAGTTGTTGTGGCGAAACTGGTTGCTCCGAAAAATGCAATGTCCTCCTCGGTATTTGTGTAATGCCTAAGTAGGAATCGCGAGTCTTTGTTAGTGGCATCGGTGTCAACAGAACTAACTCGTATGCCACCAGTAGCACCTAAGATAATATCAAGAGGTTGTGTGGGAGAATCTTCTCCTATACCCACATTACCCGCATTCGTTATGGTTAGGGTTTGGGTGTTGTTGTACTCGAACTGAACTCTACCTGCATTACTAGCGTGGAACTCACCAGAGAGTACCAGCTCTCCGCCACTTCCAGCACCACCAGCAGATATCCTTAGCTCTGCAGCAGAATCTGTGTGGGTTATGTAGTAGTCTGCTCCAGCAGTTCCAAGGGTAAGCGTGTCATTGCTAAGTGTTAACCGCGTACCAGAAGCATTGTCATCAATGCCGAGGGAGGTAAGGTTACCTGTGATAGTTCCAGCACCCGTAAGGGTTACCCCTGTTGCAGTAGCCTGGACTGCGGCAACTCCGCCAGCCACAATGTCAAATCGGTTCGCTGATGGGGAGGTTATGTATGTATCGCCTAACTGGTCTTGCCCATCGAACCAAAACTTTGCGGTTTCTTCACAGGCCATGTGGTAGTTAAAAGCAACACTGGTGTCTGCAAGGCAAGACATTGCAATGTTCGTTCCGTTGACATGGAATCCCAGTGCGCCACCATTCTGAACTATCCTAGCTGACAGTGAAGCTCCGTGATAGAAATGCAGGTAGTGTAGGTTAGTGCTAGCCACGAAATCAATTCGACCCCAACCATTGCTACCAGCATTTACTTCTAGGATGTCAGTAATTGTGGTTCTGGTATCTGTTATCTCTAATCTTTCACCAGTGGCATTGTCATCAATGCCGATAGAATGAAAACCAGTTGCAGCTCCAGTCGTCCAATCTATATGATCATTAGCTACATAGTTCAGAAGAAGGTCATGATCAATCGATGCAGGGTCAGGAGCTAACGGCAAAAATGAAAGCGGTGTGGCGCCTGGCGACCAGGGGCCGCTGTACTGAATGCTGTACATCAGATTGGTTTCAGAGTCGACGATTAGCATGCCGTTCTGTAAATCATCGGCAGCATTCATGTCAGTGGTGCGTTCCCAAGTATCAGGACCTACCATGTAAACGCCGTTTTGTGCCGGCACTATCTGGTCCTTCACCAGGACGCGATCGCCAGTTCCGACCACAACCCCATTAAGCGTTTGGCCAGTACCCGCCAGAGTGATGTTGGCCGTGGTTGAGGTTATGACCGGCGCCTTGATACCCTCTTCTGGAGAGCGGCCCATTCGTGAAATCGCTGAAGTAACCATTACTTATCCTTATCCCGCCCTTCGGCCAGTGCTTGGTATAGGTTGAAGTTCTTTCCCTCTTTGCCGTCGATGTATGAATCGACGTAGTCCAAGAAGCGCCACAAGTTACCCGAGCCTGGTAGTGGCACCACGGATCCAACCGTGCGACCGACATCAGCTGCCAGCTTGGTGGCTGACTGGTTACCCTTCATGAAGCTCTCGACCTCCTGCTTCAATCTGACTGGCGCCGTAGCAATAGCACTGATCGGCATGGTCGGAGCGAAGCCTTCCCAGGCAGACGCGATGTCGCGGACCAGCGGTACGGTACCGAGCATGAACTTGAATGTGTTTTTTGCTGCCCACTCAGCAACATCCTCATCGTCATCAGGCGTATCCATAATCAGCAGCTGCGCCAGGTTAGCTGCAATTATCGGCATGAGTAGGCCATCCATCAAGAAGGCGGCTGAAAGAAAGTTTTCGCCACCCTTCGAGGATTTGTACAGTCGCTGGTAGTAGGCGTTGAACCAGGAGCCGAAGACGGTCAGCGTCTTCACGAACTCGTTCTGGTTCGACTGCATGATGCGACCCAGGTGCATGTCGGAGCCAGAGCCAACTGACTCGGCCACTGACCGGTCGGCCTCGAGGGAGGCGCGTTTCTCGTCGCCGTGATCTTCCATGCCGCTCTGATACTTCGCGTACCAAGTTGGGTAGGCCACAGTCGAATCGATCAAGGTCTGCATGATGAAGCCGCGAGCCTTAACCTCGTTCCACATTGCCTCGCCTTTGCTGGTGGCCAGGACTTTCTTCATGTACTCGCGCGCTTCACGGTTGACAACCTGCTTGCGGTTCTCCATGAACTTCGATTTCGCGTCGACCATCGCCATGACCTCGAGCGGACGAGATCCGAAGTGACCCATCGCTTGCGCCCACTTGAGGACTCCGACTTCCCTGGCCGCGATCGGGATGGCACTAAACTGCTGCACCACGTTCCGGATCGAGTATGCCAAGTGCATCATAGTAGCAGCGCCACGCATGTGCCTGGATAACCTGGCCAGCCACCTGGAGGTCTCACGCGCCGGCTCGGCTCTCGAGATCGAGGTGACCGCATGCAGCATGTTCTCGTAGAACGGAGCGCCGTGCTTTTTCTCGATCTTATTCTGGATCTCTTTGTTGTTCAAAATCCCGCGCAGCTGCCGGCCAGCTTCAGCAAAGGCAATGTAGTGCGTCTTCTCTTCAACGCCCTGGGTGATGTTCCTGGTATCCAGAAGCACAGGCCTGCCTCCGGATCCGCGCCTGGCGTGAGTAGATCCTGCTTGCATCGGTACCACGTTGGCAGTGTTCATGCCACGCATCTGCTCGTCGGCCAGCTCGAGAGCCTGGCTGTCGTACATCAGCTGCATGTGGCCACCAGACATCTCGACGCCATTGACCACAAATGGAGTCGCCTGCAGTTTCGGTGGCGCGATGCCAAGCATCGCTTTTGCCGCCGCCTGAAGTTGAGGCCATTGTGATTCATTCATCGCCCAGACGTTGTTGACCAGGTTGAGCTGCCGCGGAGTCAGTCGCATCATCAGCTTCTCGACATCTTCCTGGGTCAGTGCGTGGCCATCCATCAGCGCCTGCCTCGAGGATTCTGTCCCCCAGTACACAGCCATCATGAAAACCTCGGAGCTAGTGAAGTCATCGACCTCACCGTCTTCCTTGGTGAATGGCATTGCATCGTTCTCTCGCAGGCCTACGTTCGACATGTCAGACATGAAGGCTTCCATCTGGCCAAACATTTCCATCTGCAGCTCGTACTTCCTGGAGACCGCATCGTTGATCGGCTTGTAGATATTCTCGAAGGCCCAGCCGCCGTCCTTGAATCCATCCAGCTTGCGGACCATGTTGCCCAGGGACGGGATCGAGTTGACCATGTCGCCCCAGGTAAGTTTGGCCATCCTGCCTTTGCGCTGCTTGCCACGCTGGACGCTCGAGTCCTTGCCGCCATTTTCCTCGATCGAAATGAGGCCGGCTTCACGGATGGCAGCTGCCTCGGCATTGCCTTTGTCCGCGACCTGGCCGCCAACATAGCGTAGGTGGTCCAGCATGTCGGTCACGCCTTTCATCTCCTCGACCGTCATGTCATCGAAGGTAACCAGCTCGAAGCCCTCGAGGGTGCCGTTCTCGTGCCGGTAACGGATTGCTGCGATCAGGTTGGGGTCCAACATCTCCAAGCCAAACAGCTCGGAGTTCTCGTTCTCCGGATTGGTTTGCCCTTCATAGAAATCCAAGACG
Source organism: Desulfuromonas sp. (assembly GCA_030145265.1). Lineage (GTDB taxonomy): Bacteria > Desulfobacterota > Desulfuromonadia > Desulfuromonadales > Trichloromonadaceae > Trichloromonas. Next base: position 4,116 of record JAQYWA010000159.1, read on the forward strand.
CGCCTGGCGTAGGCATCGCGCTCGACCGGAGTCAGGCGAATGTCGTAGGCGTTGGCCAAGCTCTTCATAGCCTCGATGTATTGCTGGTCCACATTGAGCGGATTGTACTGGCGGTTCTGAACGCCTCGGACCTGCTTGCGACCCCTATCCATTCGGTCCTTGGCATCCATCGCAGCGCGGTACAGGTAGTGATTCCCCAGCTGCTGGATCTTGTCGTTGGTCGGGTCCTCGGCTTTTGCTGCAGCCTGGGCAGCCTTGATCATCTGGTTGTAGAACTTCGTCGGCCTGATCTGCTTGTAGGTCATCTTCCCGATCAGCTGCTCGGCCTCGAACTTCAGCGTGGCACGATCGATCTTCTGCGCAGCCGGCCTACCTTCGGCTTTCAGTTCGGCCAGGACCATCGCTGCCTGCTCTTCGTTGAGCATCGCCTCGCGCACTTCCTGCTCTAGGGATCCATCGTTCAGAATGTCGCCATACTTCTGGACCATGATCTGTTCAGCCGCTTTATCAGCGGCCTGCTTCAGTGTGTCGGATTCCTTCACCTGGTTGTACATATCCTTGACTGACGCGAAGCCATAGGCCTCTGCGTACAGTGCGGGATCCAGGCCGCCACCTACGGCCTTGCCGATCCAGTTCTTACCGTTCGGCCAGGTGCCGATCGCGTCACGAAGCGCATGCCAATCGACACGGCCATCGCTGACGATCTCGCCGTTCTCGTCTTTGATAACAGTCATATCGGACATCAGCTGGTAGGCAGGCTCTCTGGAAATGCGCTCGGCTTCCTGCTCGATCAGTGGCGCCTTTTCCTCGGCCCACTCTTTAGACTTCTGCTGCTTGTACTGCTTCATTACCTTGGCGTCGATTGTTGCCTCGGCGGTCTCGTTTTTGCGGGTAGCGTTTTTTTTGTACTTGGCCCACTGAGCATCAGTCATGCCAGCCTGCTCCTTCGACTGGAACAGCTCCGCGTATTCAGGCCGCATCCTGGCCAGGTCAATCTCCTGCTGGGTGGCCAGCATACGATCGAAGATCTCAGTGATCTCTGGATCCAGCTGCGCGCGCTGCAGGCGAGGGTTGGACAGGTTGCGGTAGAGGCGCTTCAACCAGGAGGCGAACGATGCGAACGCACGGCGCAGGCCAACGGATGGCGCCTTGCCTTCGCGCAGATAGACCTCGAAGGTCTCGGCCCACTTCTCGTGCTGCTCGACACTCAGGTTCTCGAAGTTCTCGGCCTCGAGCCAGTCAAGCATCGCCTGCTGGTTTTCGCTCATGCCGTACTTCTTCACCCAGGTAGCCTGGATGTCCAGGAACAGGTGACCACTCTCGTGCAGGAAGGATGACAGGTCGCTG
>JAQYWA010000640.1 GCA_030145265.1 Desulfuromonas sp.
CCTGCCAGCTGGGAAAAGAAATTCACTCCTCCCATACCACCGAATACCGGCATTCCGAAAATCCCGGCGGCGATCCCGCCCCAGCTGCCGACGATGCCGTGCAGCGGCCAGACCCCCAGCACGTCGTCGATCTTGAGTTTTTCCTGCTCCCACTGATAACCATAGACAAAGATCAGCGAACCGATGCCTCCCAGGAGAAAAGCCGCCAACGGGTGAACGATATCCGAACCGGCACAGATGGCGATCAGTCCGGCCAGCGCCCCGTTGTGGACAAAACCAGGGTCGTTGCGGCTGGCCACCAGGGCGAATAGCACACCGCCAACCATGGCCATCAGCGAGTTGACCGCCACCAGCCCGGAAATCCCCTCAAGACTCTGCGAACTCATCACGTTGAAACCAAACCAGCCGATAGCCAAAATCCAACTGCCGAGTGCCAGAAAGGGAATGTTGCTGACGGGAATCGGGTGGCTCTTGCCGCGCACGTAGCGGCCCATGCGCGGGCCGAGGATCACCACCGCCGGCAGGGCCAGCCAGCCCCCCATCGAGTGAACCACCACGCTGCCGGCAAAATCATGAAAAGGGGCCCCCAGGGTCCGTTCGAGGAATCCCTGCAGGTAACTGCTGTTGCGCCCCCAGATCAGGGATTCGAAAAAGGGGTAAGCCAAGCCAACGAAAATGGCCCCGGCAAAGACCTGCGGCCAGAACTTGGCCCGCTCAGCGATCCCCCCGGAAATGATCGCGGGAATGCAGGCGGCAAAGCAGAGCAGGAAGAAAAACCGCACCAGCTCAAATCCCTGATTGTCGCCAATCAGCCCGGCCGCCGGTTGCATAAAGTCGATGCCATAGGCGATGGGATAGCCGATCAGAAAATAGACGACTGTCGAAACCGACCAATCGGAGAGGATTTTTACAAAGGCGTTGACCTGGCTCTTCTTACGAACCGTACCAACCTCGAGAAAGGCAAACCCGGCGTGCATGGCGAAAACCATGACTGCGCCCAGCATCAGAAATAGTACGTCCCCGCTACTGCGCAGGGAATCAATGGATGCTTCCATCTTCAGACCTCCTCGTCCATGTCGAAGGCATCGTTACCCCCGGTCGAATCAGAAACCATT
>JAQYWA010000160.1 GCA_030145265.1 Desulfuromonas sp.
GTCAATATTTTCGCCCATGGCTACGGCGATATCGGCGAAACGCTTAGGATTGGCGATCATGTTGAACTCGCAGACCGAAGGCAGCAGAATCGCGTTGCAGACGCCGTGAGGCAGGTTGTAGAAACCACCGAGCTGATGAGCCATAGCATGAACGTAGCCGAGGCTGGCATTGTTAAAAGCCATACCAGCCAGGTATTCGGCATAAGCCATCTTGTCGCGAGCTTCGAGGTTCTGACCATTGGCCACGACGGGACGCAGGTACTCGGCGACCAGCTCAATGGCTTTGATGGCGCAGGCATCGGTGATCGGAGTAGCGATAGTCGAAACATAGGCCTCAACAGCGTGAGTCAAAGCGTCCATGCCGGTGGCTGCAGTCAGGGGAGCAGGCTTACCAACCATGAGAACGGGATCGTTGATGGCCACATTGGGGGTACAGCGCCAGTCGACGATGGCCATCTTGACGTGAGTGTCGGTGTTGGTGATGATGCAGAAGCGGGTCATCTCCGAAGCGGTACCGGCGGTGGTGTTGATGGCAACGAAGGGAGGCATTGCCTTGGTGGTCTTGTTGACCCCTTCGAGATCGCGGACGTGGCCGCCGTTGGTGGCGACCATGGCGATGCCCTTGGCGCAGTCGTGGGAGCTACCACCGCCGAGGGAGATGATGGTGTCGCACTTCTCGTCCTGGTAGATCTTCAGGCCGTCATGCACATTGGTATCAGTCGGGTTGGGCTCAGCGCCGTCAAAAATAACGACCGCGACACCGGCAGCCTCAACCTGCTCCTTGATCTGGTCAGCCATCCCCATGGCCGAGATCCCTTTGTCGGTAACGAGCAGCGCCTTGGTGCCGCCGAGGGCCTTGACCTGGTCTCCGGTCTCTTTGGAGCAGCCGACGCCCATCAGGGAGACGGTGGGAATAAAGAACCCGTAAGTCTGATCTGCTAATGCCATTTTTTCTCTCCTCTTGTGTTGTTGATGATTGAGCCCACTGACAACAATGCAATGGGATCCGCCTGTTTCCTTCAGGCATAGAGCGCCGAACACCGACGCCTGCCCTGTCCAATAGTCAGGTTGAAACCAAACAAAAAAATCAAACGCTGGTTGACCCTTGAGCAACAACGATGCCATCTGCGAAAAAACAGCACAATATGCCGTAAACACAATGGTTTTTCTGTTCAGAAAGGACGGGACCAGCCACCTGTCCCACTGCCCCACAACGGCCCGGTCTGTTCCACATTGTGCCAACCTGCACCACCAGGCACACCAGTCGACAGATAGTCCAAGCCCGCCAGCAACAAACAGGGAGGCAGTCCCAACCAGGCCCATAATGGAACGATACGCCCCACCATGGAACACGCGATGGGTCCACAGTGGAACAGCCCGGACTTTCAGCGCAAACCACCTGAAAAGAAATGAAATTCTTTTCGATTTCTCAAAAACTCTTCGAAACCGGCACATACCGTAGACGGAAAGGAAGCATTTATTTCCGGATCTTCTGCCGATCAAGCGATGTTCGAGACTTGTGCACGGGTTTTGCAATTTGCCGAACATATCTCCGAGCCCATCCTCCTAAAGGAAATTTCCCACGGGGGCCGGCCAACGGGTTGCGCTGGAAACGGCGCAGCCTCCCGTATTCGAAAAGGAGAATCTCCAGCAGGCGGCCAATCTGACCGTGAAAAAACAGGGGGTTCTTCCACATCAACAGGGAGAATCCCCTTCAAACTTCATGGGAAGGAACAAAGAACGTGAAAGGTCCTATGATTAAAGGAATGCTGGCCATGGCAGCCATCCTGCTCGTTTTCTGCGGGACCGCCGGTGCGGAAGAACGTCTTCGACTTGCCACGACCACTTCGACAGAAAACTCGGGACTGCTGTCAGTGCTGCTCCCTCCGTTCGAGGCGGCCAGCGACTGCAAGGTTGACGTCATTGCCGTGGGCACCGGCAAGGCAATCAAACTGGGCCAGAACGGCGACGTCGACGTGATCCTGGTTCATGCCCGGGCCCGCGAGGACAAGTTTGTCGCTGAGGGCTACGGCACCACGCGCCAGGATGTGATGTACAACGATTTCGTGATCGTCGGCCCCCCCGCCGACCCGGCCGGCATTGCAGAGCTGAAAGACGCCGGCGAAGCCCTTGCCCGCATTGCCAAAGCTGAGTCCACCTTCGTCAGCCGCGGCGACGACTCCGGTACCCACACCAAGGAAAAGAACCTGTGGAAGTCGGCAGGGGTCGCCCCGGCTGGCGCCTGGTACCTGGAAGCCGGTCGCGGCATGGGGGAGGTCCTGACCATGGCCGACCAGCGCCAGGGCTACGCCCTGACCGACCGCGGCACCTATATCGCCTACAGCAGCAAGGTCGAGCTGAAGGTCCTGACCGAAGGCGACAAAGAACTGTTCAATCCCTATGGCGTCATTCCGGTGAACCCGGCAAAGCACCCCCATGTCAGGAAGGAACTGGCCGCCGCCTTTGCCGACTACCTCGTCTCCGAAAAAGCTCAGCAGCTGATCGCCGGATACCGCAAGTACGACCAGCAGCTCTTTTTCATCTACGACAAATAAGGAAGCCACCTTGGAGTACCTGAGCTCATCGCTGGGCACAGCACTGGCGCTGATCGTCAGCATGGACAGGGAGGTTCTGTCAACCGTCTGGACCTCCCTGTCCCTCTCCCTGGTCTCCATCGGGATGGCCGCCCTGATCGGCATCCCCGTCGGAGCCTGGCTGTCCATGGGGCGAGTGCCGCTGCGTCGGCTGTGCATCACTCTGCTCAACACCCTGATGGCCCTGCCGACGGTAGTCGTCGGACTGGTCATCTTCGGTCTGCTCAGCCGCCAGGGACCACTCGGTTCATGGGGACTGCTCTTCACCCCCTGGGCGATGATCATCGGACAGACCGTACTGGCCACTCCGATCGTCGCCAACTACACCCTCGGCGCCCTGTCCGGAGCCGATCCGCGCATCCTGCCGACGGCCCTGACCCTGGGAGCCAGTCCCCTGCAGGGGGCCTGGCAGCTGCTTTTAGAGGTGCGCTTCGGCATTATGGCGGCAATCATTGCCGGCTTCGGCCGAGTCATCGCCGAAGTAGGCGTAGCGATGATGCTCGGCGGAAACATTCGCGGCTACACCCGCACCATGACCACCGCCATCGCCCTGGAAACAAGCAAGGGGGAATTCGCCTTCGGCCTGGCACTCGGGCTGGTGCTGATGACAGTGGCACTAGCGGTCAATCTTCTATTAAATCTGCTTCAGCAAAGGTAGCCTATGCAACCGATCTACAGTCTGCAGCATATCGTGAAGCGGTACGACTCCCGGTTGGTCCTCGACATCGACCAGTTAGAGCTCATCCCGGGCCAGAGTTATGCCCTGCTCGGCCCGAACGGTGCCGGCAAAAGCACCCTGCTCGAACTGCTTGCCCTGCTCTCCCAGCCAACCGCGGGCAACCTGCAGTTCGCCGGAGAAACCGTGCACTGGAATAAGCGTAGCCTGCGTTCTCAACGGGAACGGATTACTCTGGTTCACCAGGCCCCCTACCTGTTCAACCGCAGCGTTTTCGACAACATCGCTTTCGGTCTTTCCCTGCGGGGAATTCACGGCGCCAGGCAGCGGCAAACCATCGCCGCCGCCCTTGAAAGGGTCGGACTGGCGGATTTTGCCCCTCGCCATGCCCGTCGACTTTCCGGAGGTGAAGCACAACGGGTCGCCCTTGCCAGAGCACTGGCGCTCAGACCGGAAGTTCTGCTGCTCGACGAACCGACCGCCAGCATCCATAGTGAAACGGTGCCGGTTCTGGAACAGGTGATCAACGAACTCCGTGCTTCCGGAACAACCCTGATCATCGCCACTCATGATCCCCAGCAGGCAGCCAGGCTGCAGTGCCACCCGCTGATGCTCGAAAACGGACAGCTGGCTGACCCGGTCCAGCGCTGCCAGCAAACAGACCATCCGCCCCTGCCGGAAACCGGTCGATCAACCTGCGGCCACTGTTGCGCCGCCTGATTTTGCAACGAGGATATGATGCCCACTTTTGAAGAAGCCAGAAGCTCCATACTGCAACAGGTTGCCCCTCTCGGGATCGAGCGGATATCTCTGCTTGATGCCGGCGGCCGTATCATCGCTGAAAACGTTACCGCCCCCTGGGACATGCCACGTTGGAACAATTCGGCCATGGATGGCTTCGCTATTCGTTTCTCCGACTGGCAAAACTCGCCCCGCCTGAAGGTCGAGGGCTACATTCCAGCCGGTGGGACTGCTGAAAAGACCGTTGCCCCGGGAACCGCAGTACGGATCATGACCGGGGCGCCGATTCCTCCAGGCGCCGACGCCGTGGTGCCGATCGAACAGACCGAGGAAAACGGCGGGGAGATCCTAATCAATGGCCAAGTCAGAATACATGACCATATTCGCTTCGCCGCCGAAGATGTAAAAACCGGTGAACGCATCATTCCCGCCGGAACCCTGTTGCGCCCGGCGGAAATCGGCATGCTCGCCTCCTTCAGCAAGATATTCATCCCGGTCTACCGGCGAGCCCGGGTCGCCATCCTCTCAACCGGCGACGAACTGATCGAGCCAGGTGAAACAGCCGGGGCAGGCCAGATCATCAACAGTAATTCACTGGCGCTGGCGGCCGCCCTTAGTGAGATCGGAGCCGAACCGGTGTTCCTCGGCATCGCCCGGGACAACCGCGAAGCGCACCGGGAAAAACTGTCAGAAGGGCTGAAGGCCGATGCCTTGATCACCTCGGCCGGGGTTTCTGCCGGAGACCGCGACCTGGTCCGGGAAACCCTCGATGAACTTGGAGTGGAGTCGGTGTTCTGGAAAGTAGACATCAAACCGGGACGACCGACCGCCTTCGCCAGACACGGTAATACGCCGGTTTTTTCCCTCCCCGGCAACCCGGTTTCAACCATGATCACATTCGAAGAACTGGTCCGCCCGGCCCTACTGAGGATGATGGGTCACCAGAGGGTGATCAAGCCGACGGTCAGGGCCGTTCTTACCGAGCCGGTAAGCAAAAAACCAGGGCGACTCCATTTCCTGCGGGTCCAGATAAAGGTCGACGAAGGACTTTACCTGGCCAACCCTTCGGGCGACCAGAATACCGGCATCCTGAAAACCATGGTCAGGGCCGGCGGACTGGCGCTGCTACCAGCCGAACGCGAACATTTCGAAGCGGGCGACCTGGTGGAAGTGCACCTGCTAGGGGGCGGGCTTGAGATGCTGGATAAGTGATTGAGGCATAGCCCCGATCCAGCGGTCATGCTATGATTAAAATGTTTTCCAAGCGGTATAATTGAACGGGAGCCGAAATCAATGAATATCAGCAAGTTTGTCACTCCAGAGATCATCTTCGGCCTCGGCTCGTTGAGCCAGATCGGTGAAAGCGCTGTGCGTCTGGGGGCATCCAAGGTCTTTATCGTCAGCGATGCCGACGTGATGGAAGCCGGCTGGGTCGACAAGGCCCTGCA
>JAQYWA010000641.1 GCA_030145265.1 Desulfuromonas sp.
TAAGGTAGGCGACGATATTCACTACGTAATCACTGTTACAAACAACGGCTCTGAAGACTCTCCTGCAATATTCGGGGATGTAACTGATTCAGCCGTGGGATTCGTAGGTTCTTTCGAACCAATTGGATATAATGAATCCGTAACGTTCGACGTTTACTACACAGTTCAACCTGACGACCCAGATCCGTTTACAAATACGGCTTCGGTACTCGCACATCCTGTAGGCTTCCCTAACGACCTTGTTGATGAAGACAGTTGGACAACTTCATTGTTCCAACCAGGCGTAATGATAGAGAAGACAGGGGACGAGTTGTCTAAGGTAGGCGACGAGATTCACTACGTAATCACTGTTACAAACAACGGCTCTGAAGACTCTCCTGCAATATTCGGGGATGTAACTGATTCAGCCGTGGGATTCGTAGGTTCTTTCGAACCAATTGGATATAATGAATCCGTAACGTTTGACGTTTACTACACAGTTCAACCTGACGACCCAGATCCGTTTACAAATACGGCTTCGGTACTCGCACATCCTGTAGGCTTCCCTAACGACCTTGTTGATGAAGACAGTTGGACAACTGAATTATTCCAACCTAGCGTAATGATAGAGAAGACAGGGGACGAGTTTTCTAAGGTAGGCGACGATATTCACTACGTAATAACTGTAACAAATATCAGTTCATCAGATTCACCTGAAATATACGGGGATGTAGACGATCCTGCAATAGGATTCCATGCTACTTTCTCAGGACTTGCTCATGGCGATTCTATAGTGTTTACACCAGTTTATACAGTTCTATTAAGTGATGATGAAGTTGACCCAGGCGGAATGGTACCATTCGTTAATGTTGTGACAGTTACAGCATCACCTGATGGTTTCCCTAACGAATTTTCTGATACTGCAGAATGGACAACTCAACTTGTTCATCCAGAAATTGATATAATCAAAACTGTTACACCAAGTGGAGTAATTACTGGTGACACAGTAACTTATGATATTAGAATTGAAAATATAGGTGATATAACTCTTGAAAATATTACTGTTAATGACAGTATATTTGGAAACCTATCTGCACACTTTGTAGATACATTAATCCCAGGAGAGTTTGACACT
>JAQYWA010000642.1 GCA_030145265.1 Desulfuromonas sp.
TCCCAAAGTCGTGCGGGTGCTGGCATTGGGTGCGTTCCTGTTCCTGCTGGCTCAAGGGGTACGGCGCGACCATTACACCGTCCCGCTGCTCATCAGCTTCGGGGCCGCCCTGACGTATCTGATCTCGCCCCTGTTCTGGAAAGCGGCCCGGAAAGATGCCGATTCTTAGGATCCTTTCGGACTTCGGGATGAAGCTACTCCGAAGACGGGAAATCTGGCCTCGATTTCCCGTCTTCTCGCCATCCTTTCCCAAGTTAGGCAGCCTCCTGGATGTCCACCCGCTCGGTCGGCGGCAAAGTAACGAAAATCCAACGTATTTCTGCCCAACGCTGAAGATATTCCCGATGAATCTGATAAAATTCTGACTCTGACACTGGGGCGTTGCACTTCGGGGCAAAATTGATTATATTGCGTCGATTTTTATTCGAGGGAGAATGAGCTATGGGAAAAGTACTGATCGTCGGCGCCGGCGGCGTCAGCCAGGTTGCCACCTGGAAGTGCGCCATGATGCCCGATGTTTTTGAAGAAATCTGTCTGGCCAGTCGCACCAAGTCCAAGTGCGACCAAATTGCCGCCATGTTGCCGCGCCCGATTCGTACCGCCCAGGTGGACGCTGATAACGTCGACGAAATGGTCGTCCTGATCAACGACTTCAAGCCGAGCCTGGTGATCAACCTGGCCCTGCCTTACCAGGACCTGTCGATCATGGATGCCTGCCTGGCGACCGGCGTCGACTACCTCGATACCGCCAATTACGAACCCCGCGACACCGCCAAGTTCGAGTACAGCTGGCAGTGGGCCTATCATGACCGCTTCAAGGAGAAGGGGATCATGGCTCTGCTCGGCAGCGGTTTCGATCCGGGCGTGACCAGCGTCATGACCATGTACGCACTCAAGCACCATTTTGACGAAATCCACAACATCGACATTATCGATTGCAACGCCGGCAGTCACGGCATGCCCTTCGCCACCAACTTCAATCCGGAGATCAACATCCGCGAAGTGACCGCCAAGGGGCGTTTTTATGAGAATGGCCAGTGGGTCGAGACAGATCCGCTGTCGGTCAAGCAGGAATTCGAGATGCCGGAGGATCTCGGCAAACTCAACATCTA
>JAQYWA010000161.1 GCA_030145265.1 Desulfuromonas sp.
CCCTGCTGGTGGCCGTAGGTGTCGTTGATCCGCTTGAAGTGATCGACATCAACCATGATCAGAGCCAACGCCTTCTGTGACCGTTCGCACCGCTGCAGTTCTTTTTCCAGGGTCTTCATGAGAAAACGCCGGTTGCTCAACCGGGTCAGCGGGTCGGTGTTGGAGAGCTCCATGAGCGCTAGGTTGCTTTTTTTCAGGCTGTCCTGCAATGACTTGATTTTTAGTTGGACTTTGACCCGGGCGATCAGTTCCCCCGGGTCAAATGGTTTGGTGAGGTAATCGCTGGCGCCCCGCTCCAGTCCCCGAATCTTGGTGTCCTGATCTTTGACGCCGGTGACCAGGATGACAGGGATGTCTTGAAGTTCCTTGCGGGTCTTGATCATGCTTAAAAATTTGAAACCATCCATCCCCGGCATGTCCAGATCGCAGAGGATGATGTCGAGCGGTTCGTTCAGGGCGACCTTGAATCCTTCCACGACGCTGTCAGCCTCGTGATAGGTATGGAAGAGGCCGGTGGCCTTGAGCCCGTCGAGTATGTGTCGGCGGGCGCCCTGAGAGTCGTCGATGACTAAAACCGATGGTTGCATATATCTTTATTTTTTGTCGCAGGTTAGTGGATTTTGCCTAATTTATCTGGTTGAAATAAATTTGTAAAGATTAAATATCTTCGGTATGTTGGGGATGTCGGAGAAAACCCGGTTATACTGTAAGTAACTTCTCGAAAGGAGGGTGGAAATGGCCCTGATGAAGACCTGGTACGAGCCGGAAGAGGTGGAGGCCAAGTTCGGCGTGAAAAAGGCCCTGGTTCTTGAGTGGGTGAAGGAAGGCCTGGTGCGTTGCGAACGGGATGGAAAAAAAATCCTCTGTGTCAACATCGATGATGTCAAGCTGGAGATGGAGGCCCTGGTCCGGAAAGGTTGATGGCGTCGCAAAAAGTCCGCCCTTGGCGTTACGGTGCTTTTTCAGGGCCTCGACCTACCTGAGGTAGGCCTTCGCCCCCGAAAAATCACCAGGCCTTGTAGGCCGAAATTTCTACTTAGCCATCTCAAGACTTTTTGCGAAAGCATCAAGGTTAGGCCTCAGCAGCAGTCGCTGCCGCCACCGCAGTCGCAGCTTGGTTCTTTGCCGGTCAACCAGCCGTAGATGATGGCACTGGCGCAGCCCACTCCGGCCTTGACACTGAGGGCGGCGACCGGGCAGTTGACTGCGCAGGCGCCGCACTCCATGCAGCGGTTCAGGTCGTTGATGACCGCCTTGTTCCTCACGAGCACGAACACCGCGTGGGGGCAGACATTCAGACACATGCCGCAACCGACGCAGACATCGCGGTTCAGTTTGAGGGTGGTGACATTTTCCAGGTAGCGCAGTTTACTCATGGTCGGTTCACTTAAAAGGCAGCGCCAATCCAGCAGGCTCCAGCCAGCAGCAGCGCTGCCAGTTGGCCCGGGATGGCGTAGCGCATTTCTTTTTCGACCCCGGAGGGGGAGGTGAATGTTGTCGAGCCGGTAAAGTTCATGGCGCAGTAGGAGCTGACCGCCGGCAGTGCCAGCAGTAGCGCCAGATTTTCCGGCAGCGAGCTGCTTGTTCCGATTCCCGTCAGCATCAGCAGGCTCACCAGTAGCCCGAACAATGCCCCTTTGAAAGCAAATGCCCGCCCCGGAATCCAGGGGAGCAGGACCGGAACGGCGACCGCGCCGGCAATAATTCCGGACAGGAGGCTGCCCAGTGCAACCGTTCCTCGGTTCCAGGCTGTTGCAAATGAGAACAGGTCGGGGCCGATTCCCCCGCCGATGAACAGGGCCAGGGTTGCCCAGAGTGCGGGTTTAAGCATGCTGGTCAGTTCCACCGGGGTCAGAACCAGCCGGTCCAGGGTGGAAAAGGTTACCTGGCGCATGTGTGCGGTTGCGTGCATGTCGGCGGCCAGGAAGGCCTTGAGGTCCATGGCCCGCACCGGCCCGTAAACGACGGAGAATCCGCAGTCATGTTTTACCTGTTGGGCGGCCACGCCCGGGGCGCCGAGCTGGGGGACAATCAGGGTGCGATGGCTGACGGTCCGCTCCAACGCGCAACTTTTGACCCGGTGGACGATTTCACGGGTGCTGAAAGTCCCTTTGCCGGCTGCGCACCAGACATTGATTCCCTTGGTGTCGATGGCCAGGATCCAGGCGTCCAGGCCGTCGAGTGACCGGCGCAGGATGTCGAAGCTCATTTTGTAATTAGCTGAAATCAGCACCGGTGATCGGTCGTTAGGGGTGCCGACGGCATAGACCCCCGGCGCGACCCGGTAGCGTTCGCGGCCAAGGCCCCAGCGCATCTGCCAGTGCCCTCGCCGGTCGTTCCAGTTCAGGCTTGTGCTGACCCGGGGAATGCGGCCGGCAGGGGTTTCCTGCCAGCCGGTTACAAAGGGCCAGAGCTGGTAGCCGGGCCGGTCGTCGGTTGCGGTGGCTGCGCAGCAGGCACTGGGCAGTGTCTGCTGTTCTGGCGATGGACTGCAGCAGGGAGGTTCTGTTGGCCCGGGCTCTTTGCGAGGTGGGCAGCAGCTGGAATCCGCCGGTTGTTGTGGTTTTGCAGACGGTTTCGACATTGGGATCCGTTCTTTGCCCGAATCAGGAAATGTTGCGCCCGCCGAAGTCCTTGAGCTTCTGGTGTGCGTGGCGCAGCAAACGTTCGGTGTCGTCCCAGCCGATGCATTTGTCGGTGATGGACACGCCGTATTTCAGCGTGGAGAAGTCGTCACCGGTCTGCTGGTTGCCGGGTTCGAGGTTACTTTCGATCATTAGCGAGCAGATGGAGCGGTTGCCAGTTTCGATCAGCCTGATAACCTCATTCAAGACCTCTTCCTGGCGTTTGTGATCCTTGTAGCTGTTGGCATGGCTGCAGTCGACCATGATGCGTGGTTTGAGGCCGGCTTTGGTCAGCATCTCCTCGGTCCGCTGAATGTCGTCGGCGTGGTAGTTGGGGCCATTGTTGCCGCCACGCAGGACAATGTGGACGTCGCTGTTGCCGGTGGTCGTGACGATGGCGTTGCGGCCGTCATTGTCAATGCCGAGGAAGTTGTGGGGATGCAGGGCCGCGTTCATGGCGTCCATGGCGATCTGCAGGTTGCCGTCCGTGCCGTTTTTGAAGCCGATCGGAAACGACAGGCCGCTGGCCATTTCGCGATGGACCTGGGATTCGGTGGTGCGGGCGCCGATGGCTCCCCAGCTGATTGTGTCTGCGAGATAGTGCGGGGTGACTGGGTCGAGCATTTCGCAGGCCACCGGCAGGCCCAGGTCGGTGATGGCGCAGAGCAGGCCGCGGCCGATGCCGAGACCCTTGGATATCTGATGGGTGCCGTTGAGGTCCGGATCGTTGATCATCCCTTTCCAGCCGATGGTTGTACGCGGTTTCTCGAAGTAGACTCGCATGACCAGAAACAGCTGGTCTTCCAGTTGCCGGCTCAGTTTGGACAACCGCTCAGCGTATTCAAGGGCCGCTTTGGGGTCGTGGATAGAGCAGGGGCCCACCACGACCATGAGTCGCCGGTCCTGATGGTTGAGGATGTTGGTGATCTGCTCGCGGGCTCGCGAGACGATTTCAGCGCCGCTTTCTGAGAGTGGGAAGACCTGTTTAAGGTCGGCTGGCGCGATGATTGGCGCCAGGCGGCGGATACGAAGGTTGCTGGTGCGTTTCATGGTGTCCCCTTTTAGTCATATGCTGTTTGCCCCGTTTTAGGGGCTCTCCAAACATTCAATTTAGCGGTTTTGCGGGTGAATGTCAAAATGTGAGTTGATCAAGATGGTGTTTTGCCCGTTCATGCGGCCTTTTCCCGGTTGCGGGGAAACCGTTTGACACCCTTTCCGCGATTGCTGTATAAATGATCATTTAATAACGAAAGTTTGTGAATTTATTTGTTAGAAAGGAGCCGGCATGGGTTTTTTTGGTGAGTTGATCATGGTCGTTACGCAGGCCATTAACATGATATTTACGATTTATATATATATCATCGTGGCCCGGGCAATCATTTCATGGGTCAACCCGGACCCGTACAACCCGATCGTGCGTTTTCTGCACAATGCCACCGACCCGCTGCTGAACAAAATTCGTCGGGTGGTGCCCTTGCAGTTTGGGGGGATTGATTTTTCGCCGATTCTGCTTTTGTTCGGAGTGTTTTTTCTGCAGCGTATCGTGATGCTGCTGCTTACCCGTCTGGCCTACGGTTTATAAAGGGACGAAAGAATGGCAATAACTCCCATCGACATCCAGCAGCATCGGTTCAAGAGCCGGCCGTTCGGGTACGACAAGGCCGGGGTGGATCATTTTCTTGAGATGGTGTCCGAAGAGGTGGAGCGGCTTTCTAAGGGTAACCAGGAACTCAAAGAAGAGTTGGCGCGAACCCGGACTTCCCTGGAAGAGATGCGTGGACGGGAAACCATGCTCAAGGAAACCCTGCTGACCGCCCAGAAGATGACTGATGACATGCTGAACAATGCCCGCCGTGAAGGGGAAATCATCGTTTCTGATGCCCAGTTGCGGGCTGAGCGAACCGTGCGGGATGCCGAGGAACGGCGTGTCCAGCTCATTAATGACATTCAGGAGATCAAGCGGCAGAAAATCTCGTTTGAAACGAGCCTGCGTTCTTTGGTCGAATGTCACACGCGTCTGCTCGACCTCGAAGTGGTCACCATGGAGCGGCCTGAGGCGAAAGAGCTTTATTACGACGAAAGTTTGCCCTTCGACGAAGGGCTGTGCGAAGCCGACGATGGGGATGACCTGGAACTGGAGGATGTCTGATGCCCTTTGTCCACCCGTCGGGCGAGGGGGTGGTGCTGGCTGTCTATGTGCAGCCTCGGGCCAGCAGGAACGAGCTGGTTGGTATTCAGGGGGATGAGCTGAAGGTTCGCCTGACCTCGCCGCCGGTAGAGGGGGCGGCGAATAAGCTCTGTCGGGAGTTCTTCGCCAAACTGCTGGGGGTTCCCCGCAGGGATGTGGCCCTGGTCGCCGGTGAGCGCTCGCGTCACAAACGTCTTCTGGTCGCCGGCACGAGCCCTGACGACATTCGGAACCGGCTGACAATATTGATAAAATAATATGTCTTCGGAATGCTGTTGTGCCCATGGACTGGCGAATTACCGGTGGACATGGCGGCCCTTTTTTGCTAGTATCTGCAATCTTTAATTTGTTAATCAGGGTTCATTTAGTGGGTGGGAGAGTTGTTTGCCGGGTCAGGTTTTTTGCAAGCTGACAGCAGCCTTGCGGAACGTCTGCCGGGAATTTATCCAGGGAGTTGTTGAAAGGGAGGAATAATGGAAAAGCGTTTTTGGTTTAAGTTGCTGGTTTGCTGCAGCCTGGTTCTGATGGTTGCCGGGTATGCGGTGGCGGAAGAGGTGCTGTTGGCCAATTCCGACTGCGTTAAGTGTCATGATCGCGAGCCGGCGGACATCGCGGCTCTGGG
>JAQYWA010000162.1 GCA_030145265.1 Desulfuromonas sp.
TTCGCCGTCATTATTCTCAGCTTTGTCATCGGTTATGCCATGCTGACCTCACCCGGCGACAGCCGGGACGGGCAGCAACAGGGCGTTGCCGTTACCGTCAACGATCTTGACGTCGGGTTTGCCGAGTACGAAACCGTCTACAGCAATCTCTACCGGCTGTACCAGAACGTCTACCGCGAGCAGTTCAACCCGGCCCTCGAAAAACAGCTGGGGCTGCGGCAGCAGGCCCTGGACACGGTGATCGAACAGGCGCTTCTATTTCTGGAGAGCCACCGACTCGGCACCCAGGTGAGCCGCCAGGAGCTGGTCGATTCGATCGCCCAGATCCCCGCCTTTCAAGACAACGGCGCATTCAGCAAAGAGCGCTATCTGCAGGTGCTGAGCTACCAGCGGATGACCACCGAGGACTTCGAAACCAGTCAGGAGCAGCAACTGCTCGCGGAAAAGGTACGGAACGCCATCCGTGGCCAGATCGAAGTCAATGACGAAGACATCGTCGAAGAATACCGGCGCCAGAACGAGAAAGTCAACCTTGCATTTGTGCGCCTGTCGCCGGCCCTGTTCGAGACCCGGATAACGGTCGACGAAGAATCTTTGGCTACCTTTTTCGAAACCAACCAGGAAAGCTTCCGGCTCCCCGAGACGGTGGCCCTGCGCTACCTCCTCTTCGAACCGGGCCGCTACGCCAAGGACGTCACCTACACCGAGGAAGACCTCGAAAAGTATTACCGTCGCCATCTCGACAAATTCGACATTCCCGAGCAGGTCAAAGCGGCCCACATCCTGATCAAGGTTCCGCTTGACGCCGACCAGGAAACCAAGGACCGCAAGCGTCAACTGGCCGACAAGGTCCTCGAGGAAGTTCGCTCCGGCAATGATTTTGCCGCCCTGGTCCGCAAATATTCGGACGACCAGGGAACCATCGCCCAGGATGGCGACCTCGGCTTCTTCAGCCGCGGCATCATGGTCGCCGACTTCGAAAAAGCCGCCTTCGCCATGAAGCCTGGGGAGATCAGCGACATCATCACCACTCCCTTCGGCTATCACATCATCCGCTGCGACGTCTACGTCGAACCGGGGATCAAGCCGATGGCCGACGTTCTCGACGAGGTCAAGACCGAAGTGGTTGCCGACAAGAGCCGCCAGTTGGCGTTTGAAAAAGCCATGGACGCCTTCAACATCAACCGCAAGACTGGCGAGCTCGACAGCGCCGCCAAGGCCAACGATCTGGGTATCAAGGAAACCAACTTCTTCGAGCGCGATGTCCCGATCGACGGGCTCGGCGAAGTCCCTGAAATCTCAAGCGCGGCCTTTACCCTCGGCACCGGCGAACTGGCCCGTCCGGTCAACCTCCCTGAAGGGGTGGTGCTGTTCGCCATCAAGGAACGCCGCGCCAGCCGTCTCCCCGAACTGACCGAGGTTCGCGCCGAGGTAGAGCAGGCTTACCGCCTGCAGCATACCGAGGATATGGCCCGTCAAACCGCCGAAGAACTGCTCGCCGCCATTGGCAAGGGCGAACCGCTGGCGACCCAAGCCAAGGCCCAGCGCCTGACCGTCGAGGAAACCGGGCTGTTCACCCGCGCCTACGGCAATTTCCTCCCCCGCCTCGGCAACCTGGAAAAACTGGCCGAAGCCGCATTTGAGCTGACGGCTGAGAAACCGGCGGCACCGGAAGTCTACGAGATCGACGGCAAATTCATCGTCGCCACCCTTAAAGAACGCCAGGAAGCCGACCTTGCCGACCTCGACGACGCCCAGCGGGACAACCTGAAAACTTCGGTCCTTACCCGCAAAAGAGACCAGGTTTACAAGGAAAAAATGGAAGCCCTCAGGGCTCAGGCAACGATTGTCGTTTCACCCACCATTCAGACTTCGATCGATAAGGAAAAATAACGGCCATGCAAGCGACTCTGACTCAGACCATTTTTGAAGATCTCAAGCTGATCAACCAAGGTAAAGTCCGTGACATCTACGACCTCGGCGAATACCTGCTGCTGGTCACCACCGACCGCATCTCGGCCTTCGACGTCATCATGAACGAAGGAATCCCCAACAAGGGATTCGTGCTGACCCAGATCTCCAAGTTCTGGTTCGAGCAGATGTCCGACATCATTCCGAACCACATCGTCGCCACCGAGGTCAGTGACTTTCCGGCCATCACCCACAAGTACCGCGACCAGCTCGAAGGGCGCAGCATGCTGGTCAAGAAGGCCAAGCCGCTCCCCGTCGAATGCATCGTCCGCGGCTACGTCTCCGGTTCGGGCTGGAAGGAATACAAAGAGCAGGGGAGCATCTGCGGCATCCCCCTCCCGGCCGGCATGGTCGAAAGCCAGAAACTTCCCGAGCCGATCTTCACCCCGTCGACCAAGGCGGAACTCGGCGAGCACGACGAAAACATCCCCTTCTCCAAGGTGGTGGAACTGGTCGGGCAGGAAGTGGCCGACAAGATCAGCAGCACCACCCTGGCGATCTACAACCGGGCCCGCGACCTGGCCGACACCAAGGGAATCATCATTGCCGACACCAAGTTCGAGTTCGGCATCTTCGATGACCAGGTGATCTGGATCGACGAAGCCCTGACCCCCGACTCGTCGCGCTTCTGGCCGAAAGACCTGTATCAGCAGGGCGGTCCGCAGCCGAGCTTTGACAAGCAGTTCCTGCGCGACTACCTGGAAACCCTCGACTGGGGCAAGCAGGCTCCCGCCCCGCCGCTGCCGGAAGAGATCGTCCGCAAAACCGGCGAAAAATATATTGAAGCCATGTTTAAGATCACCGGCATGAAGCCCTGAGGCTTCTCACAGAATAACCAAGGCCGGAGTCATACTCCGGCCTTTTTTCTTTGCCGACCACTCCCGGCAACGACAGACTCCCTGAGGAAACATTGGCATGAAACGAATTCACGCTCTTTTGCTGATCCTCTTCCTATCCCTGCTGCCGGGCTGCAGCGCCCTGCTCCCCGACCCCCTGACCGCTGAACAACACCTGGCCCAGGCCGAAACCTTCAAGGCCAAGAAGGACTACGCCGCCGCCGCCAACTCCCTGGCGAAAGCGATCCGCAAGCGGCCCGCCGACGGCAGCCTGTACCTGCAACAGAGCGAATTGCTTGAAGTCGCAGAACGCCCTAAACCGGCCCGAAAGACCTATCGCAAGGGGCTCAAAACGATACCTGCAGGCGATCCCTCCAGGCCGGAATTGAGCTACCGCCTGCTGCAGCTGCTGACCCTCAAACTGTCAGCGCCGGCAGAGGCTGAGCCTCTGCTGCCCGTCCTCCCGGCCGGCTCGGTCAAGCATATCGATGCCAAGGGCTGCCTGGCTTACAGCAGGGGCCGGCATCAAGAGGCCCTTCGGCTCTTCGATCAGGCCCGGGAGCAGGCAACGGACCAGGACCTGAGCGCCCGAATCCTTTACCACACCGCCCTGACCTATCATCAACTCGGCGACGACGACAGCGCCATGCTGGCCCTGTTTCACGCCATCAACAAGGCCCAGAGTCTCGGCGTCAGCAAAAACATCGAATATTTCTTCAACGACCTCAAGGGGCTAAACCCCTAATCGCACGGATACCGCCATACTCGAAAAACTATTCCAGCTGCACCGTCACGGCACCACGGTCCGCACCGAAATCGTCGCCGGACTGACCACCTTTCTGACCGGCGCCTACATCATATTCGTGCATCCGGCGATTCTCTCCCAGGCCGGAATAGACAAAGGCGCACTGACCACCGTAACCTGCCTGGTTGCCGCCATGGCGACCCTGCTGATCGCCCTGTGGGCCAATGCGCCACTGATGATGGCACCGGGCATGGGACTCAACGCCTTTTCCACCTACACGCTGGGACTCGGCCAGGGAGTGCCTTGGCCGACCGCCCTCGGCAAATTCCGCCAGTGTGATCCGTTTCTGATCGCGGCCGGTGCCTTCTCACTGGTCAGTCTGATGCTGTAATTCTCAGGTTCGCCCCTACAGAACAGCCCATCGCACGCTAAAATTAGGACAACCGCCCCTTGAAATCGGCATAGCCGAACTGGCGGACCAGTTCGACGGCGCCATCCTTGCGGGCATAGTAGATCGACGGCAACTTCACGCCGTTGAAGGTGTTGGTCTTAACCATGGAATAGATGGCCATGTCGAGAAAGATCAGGCGGTCTCCATACTCCAGAGGCTGGTCGAAGGAATAGCGGCCGAGGATGTCGCCGGCGAGGCAGGAAAGACCGCCGAGCTGGTAGGTATGTGCTTTTTCTCCCGGCTCACCGGCGCCGATGATCTCAGGGCGATAAGGCATTTCCAGCACATCGGGCATGTGGCAGGTCGCCGAGGTGTCGAGGATGGCATTGGCGACGCCGTGATTGCTGGTGATATCGAGCACCGATGCAACCAGCACCCCGGCGTTGAGCGCCACCGCCTCCCCCGGTTCAAGGTAGACGGTCAAGTGCGGATAACGCCCCTTGAAACCGTTGATAAGCCGAACCAGGCGATCGACGTCGTAGTCCTTGCGGGTGATGTGGTGGCCGCCACCGAAATTGACCCAGCTCATCTGCGGCAGAAACTGGCCAAATTTATCCTCGAATACCGCCAGGGTTCGTTCCAGAGCGTCGGAATTCTTCTGACAGAGGGTGTGGAAGTGCAGGCCGCTGATTCCCGCCAGCGCTTCCTCGGTAAATTCGGCGCGTACGATCCCCAACCGCGACCCGGCAGCGCAGGGATCGTAGATCTCCACCTCGGTTTCCCGGTGTTCGGGGTTGCAGCGCAGACCGAACTCGAGGCCGGGGTTGATTTCCTGAGCCAATTTACCGAAACGCCGCCACTGGGAGATTGAGTTAAACACCAGGTGGTCGCAGACGGCAGCCGTCTCGCGGATGTCCTCTTCACTGAATCCGGCGGCAAAGGCATGCACCTCGCCGGGAAAGCATTCCCTCCCGAGCATCGCCTCATGGGGGCCGCTGGCGCAGGTTCCCTTGAGGGTGCGGCTGAGCAGGGGAAAGCTGTGAAACATGGAAAAGCTTTTCATGGCCAGCAGGATGCGGGCGCCAGTGCGGTCCATAACCGTCTGCAAAATGGCCAGGTTGTGCTCCAGGGCTTCTTCAAAGACCACGAAGCCCGGGGTTTTGACGCCGCCCAGATCCGTCTTCAATGCGCATTGCTCATCCATAGTGCTCACCTGTCCGGCAGACCCCCTGCCTGAACGAAGAAACCCGAAGCCCAAAGGCTTCGGGTTGTTTGATCCCAGAGAAGGGCCGACTCAGAAACCCTCGATGAAAACCTCTTTCCATGGCAGCCCGTACTGATTCAGGTCATCCATGAAAGGATCGGGATCGAGCTGCTCGATGTTGAAGACCCCCTGGCCCTGCCACTTGCCGGTCAGCATCATTTTAGCGCCGATCATCGCCGGCACCCCGGTGGTATAGGAAAT
>JAQYWA010000643.1 GCA_030145265.1 Desulfuromonas sp.
ATCCTCTTCCCCATGGAAGGCGACCCCTTGGCCGCCGTCTCCTTCTGGACACTGGGGATGGACACCGGGGGCTCCTTTCTGACACCGACCAGGGACTGGCCATGAAAAAACGTCGCCGGCCGATCGAAATTTTCAGCATGTCCTTTCTCGATGTCATCTCCTGCGGCTTCGGGGCCATTATCCTGTTGCTGGTCATCTCGAAAGTTTCCGAGCCCCGGGTGATCGAGCAGGTCAATGCCGACCTGACCGGGGTGGTGGCAAAGCTCGAAGCGGAGCTCTACGAAATCCGCGGCGAGACCCGGATTCTCAACCGAAACCTGGTGGCCAAGGAAGAGCAGTTGTCCAGGGACAAGCAGAAGCTGGCCCGCCTGCAGGGGGCGCTGACCGATATCGAAGGGGAGTTCCATTTAACCAGCAAGGCGTCGGAGGCGCAAAGCATCATCCAGGATGAGTTCGAATCCGCCAAGCAGGAGCTCAGCGAAGAGATGAAAAGGCTGCTGTCCGAATACCGTCGTCCCCAAGCGGACGCGGTGATCGGCGGGGTGCCGGTGGACAGCGAATACATTATCTTCGTCATCGACACTTCGGGCAGCATGCAGCGCTTTGCCTGGCCCCTGGTGCGCAAAAAGATGCAGGAAATTCTCGATATCTACCCCAGGGTCAAGGGCATTCAGGTCCTCAACGACATGGGCGACTACATGTTTTCCCAATATGCCGGGCGCTGGATTCCCGATTCGAAGGCGCGGCGGCGGGCCATTCTCGAGCGGCTATCCTCCTGGGCCCCCTTTTCCAACTCCAGCCCGGTCGAAGGGGTCACCAAGGCGATCCAGCGATTTTATGCCCCGGATAAACGGATCAGCCTCTATGTATTCGGCGACGATTTCTCCGGCGGGCTGATGCAGGATGTCATCAATACGGTCCGGCAAAAAAACACCGGGGGCCGCCAGGGCAGCCGGGTGCGTATCCATACCGTCGGCTTCCCCGTGCTCCTCTCCCAGCCCGGAGCCGGAAGAAACGCCGCCCGCTTTGCCGCCCTGATGCGGCGACTGGCCGAGGAGAATAACGGCAGTTTCGTAGGGCTGAGCAGTCTCAAGTAGGAGCCTG
>JAQYWA010000644.1 GCA_030145265.1 Desulfuromonas sp.
ACGTGATGATCTATTTCCGTCAGGAAACCAACCGGCGCATCATCGAACGCTTCTCCCGCTGCCTGCGCCCCGGGGGCTTCCTGTTTCTCGGACATTCCGAAACCCTGCAGGACCTGTCCGAGCAATTTCTGCCGGTGCATTACCAGGGCGGGTTTTACTACCGCCTGCGCCGAGAGCTCCCGCCGGCGCCGGCGCCGGTCGCGAAGGCTCCGCCGGAGCCGCCAGAGGCCGTGGCCGCACCCGCAGTTTTGCCGTTGGCCCCGCCGCTTCTCCCTGCGCCAGTTGAGTTGGAGGTCGACGAACTGCTACTAGAGGCCCAGCAGGCTTTTGAGCGGGAGGAGTTCGCCGTTGCCGAAAAAAAATTCGAGAGTATCCTGAATCAGCAACAGGGGCACGAGCAGGCGCTGCTCGGCATGGGGTTCATCCGGGCCAACCAGGAACGGTATGCCGAGGCTGTCGATTTCTGTGCGCAAGCATTGGCTGCTAACGACCTGCTGGCCGAGGCTTATTTTCTGCAGGGTTTGATTTTCGAGCTGCAGGATGAAATTGACGCTGCCATCGAAGAGTATCGCAAGGCGCTGCTGCTCGACATGAATTTTATTATGCCCCATTACAACCTGAGCCGGATTTACCATCACCTCGGCCGGTCGAAGGAGGCCCGCCGCGAACTGAACAATACCCTGGGCCTGCTGGAACGGGCCGCCGATGAGACGGGCATTCCCTATTCGGGTGGGGTGTCGCGGGCGGTTTTTCTCGAGATCTGCCGCGGGGACGTCGGTTTGCTGGAAGCGAAACCTTAGGAACAATAGAGGGTGACTATGACTGATGAAATCCTTCTTGAAGCGAGGTCTGAAGTGCCGCTGAAAGGCCTGGATTCGAAGCTCATAGTTGAAAAATAACGGTTCTATAACCAAAACAAAGGTCAAGACAAATCAAAAGCTGGTTCTAACGCAGAGACGCAAGGGCGCAGGGGAAAAACAGATACAAAACGGGATTTATCTTAGGTCTTCTCTGCGACTCTGCGTCTTTGCGTTGATCCCTTTGTTTGGGTTGTGAATCCGAAAAATAAAGGAAACTTATGGCCGATAAACACCGGAATAT
>JAQYWA010000163.1 GCA_030145265.1 Desulfuromonas sp.
CTCCCCAGGCTTCAACCAGACCCGGGCGATGGAGGTCTTCCTTTTACCGGTCGCGTAGAACTTCTGCTCAGCCATCTTTATCTCCTAAAATCGATCTTAAAGTACGAGTTCTTTGGGCAGCTGTGCGGCATGGGGATGATCGCCGCCGGCGTAGACCTTCAACTTGCGAAACATCTGACGGCCCAGCTTGTTCTTGGGAAGCATGCCCTTGACCGCCTTCTTGATCAGGTCTTCGGGTTTCTTCGCAATCAGCTTCTCAGCATTGATCGAACGAAGACCACCCGGATACCCGGTGTGACGGTGATACATCTTATCGGCCATCTTATTGCCGGTCAGTGTGACCTTCTCGGCGTTCAGCACCACGACGAAGTCGCCGGTGTCGACGCTGGGGGTGTAAATGGCCTTATGCTTGCCGCGCAGTACGCGGGCAATTTCGGTCGCGGCACGACCCAGGACTTTGCCGTCCAGATCGATGACAAACCATTCTCTCTTGATATCAGCCTCTTTGGCAACTTGCGTACTCATGGTCTTCCTCTCTATACGTAAACTGTGAATTTGGCGTAACGGGGACTCACAGAAGGGTGAAATTAGCGGAACGCCCCGGAGATGTCAAGACTTTTCTTGATGGCGTCGCAAAAAGCCCGCCCTACGGCGTTACGGTGCTTTTTCAGGACTTCGACCTACCTGATGTAGGCCTTCGCCCCCGAAAAATCACCAGGCCTTGTAGATCGAAATTTTTACTTAGCCATCTCAAGATTTTTTTTTTTGCGAAAGCAGCTTTCTTGAGTGGCCGAAGAATTTTCCAGCGACTTCAATACCAGACCTCCATCAGGCACAGCCCCTGCGCCGGAGCGGTCGTCCCTGCCCCTTCGCGCCGACCGCCCTGCAGCAGCCGGCGCAGGTCATCGACGTTCATCCTGCCCCAGCCGATCTCCACCAAGGTGCCAACCATAACTCGCACCATGTTGCGCAAAAAACCGGAGCCCTTGACGTCAATATGCAGCAGATTGTCCTGATGCAACAGTTCGACGGCATAAATTTCCCGAACGGTGGTCGCGGCATCGCAGCCGGAGGCGCGAAAGGCGGCGAAATCATGGGTGCCGACAAAAGCCACCGCCGCCTCAACCATAGCCTGCTCGTCAAGCGCACCGCGCAGGTGCCAGGAGATGCGAGCCGCCAACGGGGAACGGATCGGGGATTGACAGATGGTGTAGCGATACCACTTGCCCTTGGCACTGAAACGGGCATGGAAGCCGGCCTCGGCCTCGGCCGCCTCGCGCACCGCCACATCCTGCGGCAGAAAGCGGTTGACGCCTTCGCGGTAAGCGGATAAAGGAAGTTCACGGCTGGTCATAAAATGGGCGACCAACCCCCGGGCATGGACCCCGGCGTCAGTACGTCCCGAGCAAAACAGCCGCACGTGCTCACCGAGCACCCGGGCCAGGGCTTCTTCGATGACCTGTTGCACAGCCAGTCCGTTGGACTGTATCTGCCAGCCGACATAAGCGGTGCCGTCATATTCGATGGTCAGGCGGATGGTTTTCATTTACAGCAGTCCCCAGATCAACGCCAGTGCCAGCAACCCGGCGCCAGCCATAAACAAATCCCGCCCAGCCAACCGCGGCAGAACAGCATCGGCCGCATTCGACATCGACTGCCGGCCGGCCGCCACCTCGTGGGCCAGAGTGTCGGCGCGGTCGACCAGACCAAGCATCAGTGGTGCCAACATCCGCCCGGCAAGCCGGCCACGTTGCAACAGGGAGCCGTGGGCGAGATCTTCGCCACGGCTGCGAAAAGCTTCGACCTGGGCGGCTCCCTCTTCGCGCAACACCGGGATAAAATGCAGAACTAGCTGCAGCAGCCAGACCAACTCATCGACCGGTACCCGCCAACGGCGTAAGGGTGTCAATAACGAGGCAACGGCCGCCGCCAGCGCCTCGACCGATGAAGTCAGAGTCAGAAGCGAGGAAAAGACGATGGCTAAAAGCAGCTGTGTGCAGACCGTCATCCCCCGCAGCAGCCCGTCATGAGACAACCACTCGACACCGAACAGCGTGCGTCCCGGGGTCAACAGCAGGTGCAGCAACAGGGTGAAAAGAAACAGCCAGCGAAAGATGCGGATCCCCCGCCACCAGGTACGCCAGGGGATTTTGGCCAACAGCAACATCACCAAGGCGCAACAACCGAGCCCGGCCAGCCGCGTCGGCCCCGGTGCGGCGAACGAAGCAACGATGAACAGCGGCAAGACACCCAGCTTGAGCCGCACATCGAGGCGGTGCATGGGAGAATCGCCCGGAACGTAGCGCCCAAGCGTGATTTCGTCAAGCAAACCCATCGCACTCATCACCAATCAAGATAAAATAAGCTAGCCACAGAGGCACAGAGCCACGGAGATTTTTATAGAAACAGAAAAGTAGCAAAAAACCGAAGAATTCTTCCATTGAAGACAAAAGGAAAAACAATGTGAACTCAATGGTCTCCTCTGTGTCTCCGTGCCCCTGTGGCAAAAGCCGTTTTGCCTATAAATATTTCGCGACCAGAAGTTCCGCAATCTGCACGGCGTTGGTTGCCGCGCCCTTGCGCAGGTTGTCCGCCGCCAGCCACAAGTTGAGGGCATTATCGCAGGATTCATCGGCTCGGATACGACCGACCAGGACCTGATCCTGCCCAGCGGCCTCAATCGACATCGGGTAGACCATCTCCGCCACATCGTCAACCAGCTCGACGCCGGGAGCGGCGGCCAGCACTTCTCGCGCCTTGGCCACAGAAATGTTCCCGGCGGTCTCCACGTTCACCGACTCGCTGTGACCGTAGAAGACCGGCACTCGAACCGCTGTCGCGGTGATGCGGAGGCTTTCATCAGCGAAAATTTTGCGGGTTTCGTTGACCAGCTTCATCTCTTCGCGGGTGTAGCCGTTATCGAGAAACGTATCGATATGGGGGAGACAGTTGAAGGCGATCTGGTGCGGATACACCTTGGGATCGCAGGGCCGGCCGTTGAGCAGCTCGCCGCACTGCACCCGGAGCTCGTCAATCGCCTTCTGTCCGCTGCCCGAAACCGCCTGGTAAGTGGACACCACCAGTCGGCGGATAGGGCTGCAATTGTGCAGCGGCCCCAGCGCCACCACCAGCTGGATGGTGGAGCAATTGGGATTAGCGATAATCCCCTTGTTCGCGTATCGGGCGACCTCCTCGGGATTCACCTCGGGAACCACCAGCGGCACCTCGGCATCCATGCGCCAGGCACTCGAGTTGTCAATGCAAACCGCCCCGGCCGCCGCGGCAATCGGACAGAACCTGGTGCTGAGTTCACCACCGGCGCTGAACAGGGCGATATCGATCCCCTTAAACGAATCCTCGGAGAGCGTCTGCACCATAACCTGATCGCCACGAAAGTCTAGGAAATCGCCGTCGGAACGCTCCGAGGCCAGCAGCCGCAGTTCACCTACCGGGAACTTGCGTTCTTCAAGGATTTCGAGCATCTGCCGGCCGACGGCGCCGGTCGCGCCAACGATGGCTACATTGAACAGTCTGGGCATGATCTAAACATCTCCCTAGCTAAATAGAAGGTATTGCTGCTTAAAAAAACGGGTCGTTACCCCCCCCAAAAAACATATCAAAAGCTAAGTTAAACGCAGAGTCGCAAGGACGCAGAGTAAAAACTTAAACAAAGAGTTTCTTCTGTGGTTTTCTCTGCGTCTCTGCGCCATTGCGTTAAAAACTTTGATTTAGTTTCAGGTTCATTAAAAAAACACAGAGGCACGGAGAACCGCAGTTCCCCGTGCCTCTGGCTTATGACGATACGATTTAGAGGTTGGCGATAATTGCCGCGCCAATCTCTGCCGTGTTGACCTTCTTTTCACCCGGCAGGTCCTGGAAAATATCACCGGTGCGGAAGCCCTGATTGAGGGTCTTTTCGACAGCCGCGTCAACGGCATCGGCCGCCTCGATCATGCCGAAGGAGTAGCGCAGCATCATCGACGCCGAAAGGATCTGGGCGATAGGATTGGCAATCCCCTGCCCGGCAATGTCGGGAGCGCTGCCGCCCGAGGGCTCGTACATGCCGAAAGTGCCCTCGGCCAGGGAGGCCGAAGGAAGCATGCCGAGGGAGCCGGTCAACATGGCAGCCACATCGGAAATGATGTCGCCGAACATGTTACCGCAGAGCATGACGTCGAACTGCTTGGGCCAACGCACCAGTTGCATGGCAGCGTTGTCAACGTACATGTGGGAGATCTCGACATCGGGGTACTCCTTGGCAACCCGCTCGACCACCTCACGCCAGACCACCGAGGTCGACAGCACGTTGGCCTTGTCGATAGAGCAGACCTTCTTGCCGCGCTTGCGGGCGGCCTGGAATGCAACGTGGCTGATGCGCTCGATTTCGGCCTCCGAATACTTCATGGTGTCAAAGCCGGTACGGGCAGAGCCCTCGCCCTCGATCCCCTTGGGCTCGGCGAAGTAGATCCCCCCGGTCAACTCGCGCACCACCAGCAGGTCAAAACCACCCGAAATGACCTCTTCCTTGAGGCTCGAAGCGCCGGTCAGGGCCGGGAAGATAATGGCCGGGCGCAGGTTGCAAAAAAGACCGAAAATCTTTCGTAGCGGCAACAGGGCAGCGCGCTCGGGCTGATCGTCCGGCGGGAGGCTCTCCCACTTGGGACCGCCGACCGAGCCGAACAGGATGGCATCGGAGGCCTTGCAGATATCGATGGTCGTTTGCGGCAGAGCCTTGCCCTCGATATCGATGCCCGCCCCGCCGACATTGGCTGTGGTGCGCTCGAATTTCACATCAAACTTCGTCTCGACAGCATCGAGAACCTTGAGTGTCTCGGCCATCACTTCAGGACCGATACCGTCGCCGGGAAGGACTGCTACCTTATACGTCTTTGCCATGCCTGCTCATCTCCTTTAGCGATACAAAATAAATTTCAAGCCGGGTAAACAAAAAAAGACAGATTTTTCAAACGGTTGTCACTATAGATAAGTGACAAAATATTTGTCAAACGTTTTCTGGCCGCAGCATAAGTCGATCCATCGTTTTCGGCCAGGGGAATTCCGCTGGACATCAGTAGTAGCATGATATAAATCTTATTCCGTCGACCCTGATCCTTCAGCCTTGAGCCTTTTTGTCATGACCCTTCTCCACAACCAGATCTTCATTCTGCTGCTGATCATCGTCATCGGCGAACTGCTGGGCAAAGTGCGCCTGTGGAACCTCTCGCTCGGACCCTCGGCGATCATCTTCGTAGCCCTGGCCTTTGGCCATTTCGGCCTGACTCTCCCCGCGGGGATACAGACTATCGGCCTGGCCATGTTCATCTACGCCGTCGGCCTGCAGGCCGGACCCGGCTTTACCAGTTCATTCCGTAGCCACGGCATCCC
>JAQYWA010000164.1 GCA_030145265.1 Desulfuromonas sp.
CATCAGCGGCGGCGGCAGCCTGCCGGCCTATCTCGATGAGTGGATCGACGCGGTGGGGATTCGCATCGTCAATGCCTATGGCATGACTGAATGCGCCCCGGGGATTGCCGGCCGCGGTCTGGACTGCGAGGTGTTCGGTACCCTCGGCAAGCCGATTTCCGGCACCGAGGTGCGAATTGTCGATGAGCAGGGCAGCGCCCTGCCGGTCGGCAGCGAGGGGGAGGTATGGGTGCGGGGGCCGCAGCTGACCTCGGGTTATTACAACAACCCTGAAGAAAACCGCAAAGCTTTTACCGCCGCCGGATTTTTCCGCACCGGCGACCTGGGCAAATTCACCCTGACCGGTGAGCTGGTGCTGGTCGGTCGTTCGAAAGAGATGATCGTGCTGGCCAGCGGCGAAAACGTTGACCCGACCCACATCGAGTCGACCATTACCATGCTCCCCTTTGTCAAGGACGCGGTGCTGGTCGGCCAGGACAAGAAGGGGCTGGGGGCGTTGATCGTCCCCGACATGGAGAAGCTGCGGGAATTCGTTGGGGACAAGCTCAGCGGTCTGGTCGCCGACTCGGAGGACTTCCTTCACGACAAGCAGGTCATCGCCCGGGTTAAAAACGAGATCAACCGTCTGCTGCATCCGCACAAGGGGTTCAGGCCCCATGAACGGCTCAGCGGCATCCGCTTTCTCGAAAAAGAGTTCAAGGCCGGTGAAGAACTCACCAACACCCTGAAAAAGAAGCGCCACATCATCGAACAGAAATACAGGGAGCTGATCAACAAGCTGCTCGGCTGAATAAAATCCCCAGTTATTATTGATGATGTGTCAGGGGCGGTTCGGCCGGGAAAATACGCTCCCTGGGACGGCGTGCCGTTCAGGTCGTCCACCCCTTAGCCGCCAAGAGCATGGACTGTTCAAGGGCGTCTGTTTCCGATATGCTGTGCGGTCTGAACCTTAGGAGGCCGAATGCAAATTCGATCTGTCGATAATCTGTCCATCGTCTTGGTAGAACCCCAAAGCCCGGGAAATATCGGCATGGTCTGTCGGGCCATGGCCAATTTCGGACTATGCGATCTGCGCCTGGTCAATCCCTGCCAATACCTGCATCCCGAGGCCCGTAAGTTTGCCGTGGCCGCCGCTCATCTGCTCGGGCAGGCGCGGGTCTTTGCCGACCTGCCTGCCGCCATCGCCGATTTGCACCTGGCCGTGGCGACTACCCGGCGCAGCGGTCGTCTGCGCGGCGAGTTGCTCGATATTGCCGAGGTCCCGGCATTGCGCCGGGAGTTGCCGCCCGACGGGCGAATGGGGCTGGTGTTCGGCCGCGAAGATGCCGGTTTGACCAGCGACGAGGTGGCCCAGTGCTCCCATGCCGCCACCATCGCCACTTCGGCCGAGGTCGGCTCGATTAACCTGTCGCAGGCAGTGCTGCTGTTTGTGCACGAGCTGGCCAGGCAGCCGCAGGCGGCGACGGCAGCGGCGGAGCTTGATTTGCCTGAGCAGGGGGATGTCGAGGGGCTGTTCGGGCAGATCGAAAACGTGCTGTCGCGGATTGCATTTCTCAACCCGAAAAAGCCGGAAGGGGTCATGAACAGTCTCAGGCAGATTCACCAGCGGGCCGGACTCGACCGCCGCGAGCTGCAGATGCTGCGGGGGATGTGGGGCCAGATTGCCTGGAGTGTCCGGGATTGGCAGGGGCGCAAGCGGGGCGATGATTCTGCGAGAAAAGACCGCCAAACCAATTGACATCGTCTGATCCATGTGATACTTAATGCAGGTTTTTCACCTATATAAAGAACCGCGGAAACCGCATTGATGCGCAAAGACAAGCAGCAACTATTCAAATCACTTGGGTTTCTTTCAAGTGTTGGAATTTCGATGGTGGCGGCGACCCTGATCGGTCTCGCCATGGGCTGGTGGCTGGATAAGAAGTTTGATACCAATCCATGGTTTACGCTGATTTTTCTTGGGTTTGGCATCGTTTCGGCGTTTCGCAATGTGTATATTCTGACCGCTCGTGAATTGCGGCGGCAGGAAGAGGAAGATCAGGGAGACGGTGGCAAGTCAGGATGAGCAACTGCTGAGGACCTTGTCCCGGCGTAACTGGATCATTCTGGCCTGCTTTGTTATAGTCAGCCTGCTGTGGCGCTCGGTGCCGGTAACCCTTGGGGTTCTTTCCGGCGGGCTCCTGGTGATTTTTGGTTATTACTGGCGGTATAATGCTCTGTGTAAGTTGCTGGGTGCGCCGTCTCAGTTTGCCGCGAAAAGTTTTCAGTTCGGTTATTTTGTTCGTCTGGCCGCATTGGGGAGTGTGCTTTTTCTATTAATAGTCAAGGCGCAGGTTGATCTCATAGCACTGGCGGTCGGACTCTCGGTAGTGTTGTTGAATGTGCTGGGCACTACCATAAAGCGATTGTTTGATCAAGGAGGCAGCAACAAGTCATGACACATCCTTTTCTTTTTCTTCAGTGGCTCGAAGGACAGTTGAATATGCATGTTGGCAACCATGTTACTTATACGTGGTTTGTCATGTTGACGCTGATCGTGGTGGCCTTTATCGCGGCTCGTGCCGTCAAGATGGTTCCTGCCGGGTGGCAGAATCTCATGGAAGCCGTTATCTCTGGTATCGAGAATCTCATTGAGGAGACCATGGGCTCCAAGGGTAAGGCTTACTTCCCCTTGTTGGCGACGTTCGCCCTGTTTATTCTGGTCTCCAACCTGATAGGCCTGATCCCCGGCTTTTATCCGCCGACAGCTGATCTGAATACCAATGTGGCCCTGGCGCTCACTGTTTTCGCCATGACCCACATCGTGGGGATCAAGGAGCATGGTTTTAAGTATCTGAAGCATTTCATGGGGCCGATTGCGGCGTTGGCACCGTTGATTTTCATTATTGAGATTATCGGTCATCTGGCTCGCCCGCTGTCTCTCTCGCTGCGTCTTTTCGGTAACATGTATGGCCATGAAATCGTGTTGATGATTTTCATGCTGCTGGTACCGTTCTTGATGCCGGTGCCGATGATGCTGATGGGGGTTCTGGTTGCCCTGATTCAGACCTTTGTTTTTACCTTGCTGGCGATGATTTACATCGCGGGCGCACTTGAAGAAGCCCATTGATTTTCCCGATCTCGGGAATTAAGTCCTATACCGTATAGGAACAATCAAACCGCAGAAACACAGAAAAGGAGTAGAAACATGGAGTTTTTTGCTTGGAGCATGATCGCTGCCGGTATTGGCATGGGACTCGGTTCTTTCGGAACCGGTATCGGCCAGGGCCTGGCCATCAAAAGCGCTGTTGAAGGTGTTGCCCGCAATCCCGGCGCCAGCGGTAAAATCCTGACCACCATGATGATCGGTCTCGCCATGGTCGAGTCCCTGGCTATCTACGTTTTCGTTGTTGCCATGATCATCCTGTTCGCCAACCCCTTCACCGAAAAGGTGATGGAGCTGGCTACCAGATAAGTTTCGATCGCTGAAACGTAAAAAGGGGCGTGTCCTTGTGGACACGCCCCTTTTTTTATTTCAATTTAAATTTGAATGGTCAGCGTGGGCCGCGGTTGCGGAAGATTCGCATGAATAGCACGCCTAAGATCGAAAAGCACAGGCCGACGCAGATGAAAAGGTAGCCGATACCCGTTCCCTGTCCCCAGCCAAAGAGGTCGTTTTTGCCGACCAGGAAGACGATGCCGACGCCTGTGAATGTTGCGAGTCCGCCGACGATGTAGAGAGAAAACGCACAGATGGCCAAAACGAGGCCTGGGTCTTTCAGCATGGGACCATTCCTTTTTTTGCCTCATTCCGTAAAGAATGAGGCATGTGCATGTTTTTGATTGCCAGCGAATTCAACCATAATGCAGGGGAATTGTCCAGACCCACCTGCTGATATGGGGGGGCTTCGTGAAAGTGATATAAAAACGGTATGTTGGCGTGTTCATTGGGGTGCGGTGGTGGGGCGCTGTTTTCCCTGAATGGAAAAGATTACCTAGGTCCGGTTCACAATTGACATTTCATGGGCGCCATGGTACTCAGGGGCGCTGTATAAAAAAACTATACATGGGTGTCTGTCGATGGCAGATGCTGTGCTGGTTTGGAATTGAAACCGTAGCCCTGACCCAAACCGCGGGGTTGTCGAAGGCTTCGGAAGAATTTTAACGGAATTAGGAGGAGTTTCATGCGACACGCACTGCCACGATTGTTAATGTCCCTGGTCCTGCTGTTGTTTCTGGTGTTGCCAGCAGCAGCGGAAAACGGGCTGGCTATTGATCCCAGGGCCTGCCTGGAATGCCATGAAGATGTCGTTTCCGTAGAGGAGTTCGGCGCCTCGGTTCACGGCCAGAATGCCTGCACCAGCTGCCACATTGAGCTGTCTGACCTCCAGGGACACATGGATGGCATGGTCATGCCTGAGCCGGTCGATTGCGTGCGCTGCCACCAGCTGCAGACTGCCGAGCATTACGCCAGTGTTCATATGCTCAATGATGTCTCTTGTGCTGACTGCCATGATGATGTTCATACCCACACCTACTGGAAGGGCGACAAGAAAAAGGTCGTCGACAAGTGTACCGGCTGTCATGATGACCATGTTGATTATCTTGACTCCGTTCATGGTCAGGGTGTCATGGCCGGGAATCCAGATTCGGCTGCCTGTCACGACTGTCACAACCTGCATGAAATCAAACCCCTTGGCGATTCTACATCCCATGAAGCCCGTGAGTTCCACACCAGCGTCTGTTTGAAGTGCCATGCCGACGAAGAAATGATGGAGCGCAACGGCGTATTCAGTGTCGCTGTTGAAACCTTCATGGAAAGCTACCATGGCAAGAACTATCGCCTCGGCTACCCCGAAGTGGTTGCTGGCTGTGCGGATTGCCACACCTCGCACAACGTCCTGCCGGCTTCGGACCCGAACTCGAGCGTTAACGAGGCCAATCTCGTAACCGCCTGTGCCCAGTGCCATGAGAACTCGACCCCGCTGTTCACCATGTACTATGCCCATGGTTCTCATGACAAAGACAAATACCCGATCCTTTTCTACACCTTCGTGGCCATGACCACCCTGCTGGTTTCGACCTTTGCGGTCTTCTGGATCCATACCCTGCTCTGGATGTTCCGTGGCTTCGTGGAAAACCGTGAGAAGAAGCGCGAACTGATGGAGCATGGATTTACCCAGCACATCAAAGATCCCCACAAGATGTACCGCCGGTTCACCAAGCGCCATGTATTCCTGCACTTTCTGGTTATTATTAGCTTCCTTGGTCTCTCCCTGACCGGTCTGCCGCTGAAGTTTGCTGATCAGCATTGGGCCAAGATCTTCATGGACTTCTTCGGATCGGCCGCCAACGCCGCTTTGATCCATCGCTTCTGCGCCGGGATTACCTTCATCTACTTCG